>JACQJM010000273.1 GCA_016205045.1 Elusimicrobiota bacterium
ATGATATGATGTGCCCCGGTGAAATCCCTATTCAAAACCGCTCCCATTCCGGTAGCTCTGGGGCTTTTTTGTTTTCTGCTGTTCCGTCCTGCCTACATGGCGTGCCTGCGGCACCAGATGCAGGTCCGACTGCCGCAGGAGTGGGCGCAGCTGTCCACCAATGGCAGCTTTGCCCTTTTAGTTCCCCAACTCTTCGCCTCCCGCTATCACGATGAGGCTCACTATGCGTCCCGCGTCCACCAGATTTTTTTGCACGGGGTACCGCACAACCCCTACTGGCGCGAGGACCGCTCTCCGGGAAGCTGGGTGCATGACAGCGTTTGTTTTTATCTCTTAGCCGGGATTTCGCTGCTGTTTGGCGGCAACTTAAATCTCACCTGGATTTTCACGACGGCCCTGTTGGGAGCGCTGTGGTTTCTGCTTCTTCACCGTGTCTTTTGGTGGTGGTGCGGACGACATGAGGTAGCCATTCCCCTGGCCCTCTTCTCTATTCTTTTCCCGGATCTCTACATATGGCTTTTGGATATCAACTTTAATGTGACCACCAACTGGGAACGCTACGCAGCCACATTCTTTCAACACCACTGCACCATCCGTCCTCAATTTTATAGATTGCCCTCCCTTTTTCTCTCCTTGTTTCTCCTCTGTCTGCTCCTTCTTAAAACTTGGCAATTTGCCTCGCGCCCGCAACGCTATATCCTGGGTTCCATGCTTTTAGGGTTGGGGTATGGGTTCATGGCCCTCGTTCATTCGTACGAGTTTGTCTTTGGCATGGCGACCCTGACCGTATTCCTGGGCACCGCCTGGATATTTCCACAGGCCAAACTGTGCCGTGCGAACCTGATCGCAATTTTTCTCTCCGCTCTTGCGGCCACGGTTGGGTATGCGGTATTTATGATCTTAAGCGTGGAGCCCCAAGCTCGCAAGGATAGCCTGGAGCTCATGGGCCTGGTTCATTCCCATCGCCCTTACTTGATCACGCTGATCCATTTGCTGACAGCAGGATTTGGCCTGCACCAAATGCGTCAAGAAACAGACCCACCGCGCCGCGCGGTCTGGCTCCTTTTAACCTCGGCGCAACTGGCCGTTTTTCTCTGCCGCAACAGCCAAGTGATCACGGGCATCACGATGCAGCCCTATCACTTTATTCCCATGGGAAGTTTTCTGGGATGTCTTATGTTGTTCCTATGGCTGTCGCGCACGTTGTCGGGAAAACCCTGGTGGGATAAACGCCTGGGAATAGCCGCGAGCCTATTGATCGCCGTGTGGGCCTTTTCCAATGAAAAAGCCTCCGCGGAAAGAAATTACCTGATGATGGGTATGCCACGGGATACTGAAGCAGCGCTGGGGTGGGTTCGGGATCGTGTGGTCCAAGACTCTCTGATTCTCTCCCTTTCTATGGAAACCAACCAAGCGGTGCCCCTCTACACTTCAGCCAAGGTTCAGGTGGCCACCATCTCCGTTCCTGTCGCCGGTCCTTTTTCCAAAGAAAAATTTCTGTATAAAATTGCGCAGTTGCTCAAGACATGCCGGGTGGATGTGGATCGGTTCATCCAGGAGCGCTGGCTGCTCCCCAAAGACTTGGAGCGCGTGCGCACCCAGGGATACCGGGAACAATCTTTGCTTCAGAAAGTGGACACCCTGGCCCTAGAGCAAGGGGTTTGGTTTTATAGTTACATGCACGGAAACCTCTCGGACCAGCCCATTCTAGAGGCACAGCAACGGCTCAAGGCCCTCGTCACAGAGGTCCCGCCTCTAAAAGGTCCTTATTATTTCTGGATCAATGAAAAAGATACCCCCTTTATTCGGGAGCCTCCAGAAAGAAGGGGTGGGAATTTGGTGTATAGAAATAACTCCGTGCGAATTTACGAGTTCTGATCTGCGGAAGGGTGTGCCACGAACTCCTGGACCAAATACAGGGGACGGTTTTTAGCTTCAATATAAATCCTGCCGATATACTCTCCCAGGATTCCCAAGATGAGAAGGTTGAGTCCTCCCAAAAGAAGAATGGCGATGAGAATCGAGCTGTAGCCTTTGACGGTGATATTGAGAATGAACCGCAGGTAGAGAATCCACAAGATCTCCAACATAGAAAACCCCATGATCAGAAGTCCGATGCCGGTGGATATTCTCAATGGGATCACCGAAAAAGCAAAAATAGCATCTAAGGCAAACTGGAACATTTTTCTCCAGGGATATTTGGTTGTTCCCGCTTTACGCGGAGGGCGTTCGAAAAAAATGGGACATTGCCGAAAGCCTGCCCAGGCCACCATCCCACGAACAAAGCGGTGGTGTTCCGGCATGCGTTTTAGAGCATCCACCACTTTCCGGTCCATGAGACGAAAATCTCCCGCGTCCCTGGGAATATCAACTCCTGAAAGACGCCGAATGAACCGATAAAAAATCCCAGCCGTCACTTTCTTGGCCCAAGAATCCCCTTGACGCGTGGTGCGCTGGCCGTAAACAACCTGATAACCCTCTTTCCACTTGGCGAGCATCTCCGGAATGAGCTCAGGAGGGTCCTGCAGATCGGCATCCAAAACCACCACCACATCCCCTGCCGCGTGATCCAAACCTGCGGTGATGGCCATTTGATGGCCATAGTTGCGCGACAAAAGAAGCGCCTTATACCGGGAATCCTGCCGAGCAAATTCTCGCATAATTTCCGCTGAGCGATCGCGGCTGCCGTCATCGATGAGGACCACTTCCGAGCGCACACTTAGCCTCCCCAAAACGTGATCGAGTTTCTCCCGCAAAAAAGGAAGGACTTCTTCTTCGTTGTAGCCAGGAATGATGACGGAGAGAAGCGGTGAGGAGGAAGAATTAGGCATGGCCGGCAGGGGTCAAGGGCTGTGCCGGTTCCTGCGGACTGCGTCCCGTTTTTGTGCGTACATGATCCGGCATGGGACCAAAAGCGAAGCCATACACCAGGGCCACAAAGCCTTTGATGTATCGGCGGATATCCTCCACGGAACGGATGCCCAGCATCTTTTTAAGGATAAACTTGGGGCGGAAATAGAATTGACGGAAAGCCTTCTTCTCCATTTCCCAAACCTCTTCCTTATTCTTATATCCCTCCGGCAAGAACACCACGTTCCAGGCTTGAAATTGCGAGAAATCCTCAGTGGTCAGCTTGCCCCATTTTCCTTGCTTGATCTCGGTATAAAGCGGGGTCCCCGGGAAAGGGGTGGTGATGCTGAACTGGGCGTAGTCCGGGTCGAGTTCTACCGCAAAGCGGATGGTTTCTTGAGCCAGGGCGGGGGTTTCTCCGGGAAGGGCGATCATGAAAGAGCCGCGCACCTCGATCCCCGCATTCTTGGTCCACTGAACTACCCGCCGTACTAGGTCGGCATCCACATTTTTCTTATCCACCTGGATATTCTTCATGAGTTCGGGATGCCCCGTTTCTACCCCGTAAAAAATATTCCAGCAGCCGGATTCCTTCATCCGCTTGAGAATGTCTTTGTTCATCGTGCGCGCCGCGGCGTAGCAGCTCCAGATGACATCCAGCTTGGCCGCGGTAAGCCGCTCGCAGAATTCCGTCATCCAGCGCTTGTTATAGGTCATGGTGTCATCCCAAAAAGAGATCTCACGCACCCCGTAGTTTTGGACCAGAATCTCCATTTCCTCAATCACCCGCTTGGGACTCGTGGTCCGAGCCGTGGTGTAGGCCTGGTCACAGAAACTGCAGACGAAAGGACAGCCGCGAATGACGACCATATGGGCGATGGGTGTTCGCTTGTATTGGTTGGGAAGAGGAATATATTTTTCTACCGGGAGCAAATCCCGCGCCGGCAGAGGAAGGGAATCTAAATCCATAATAATGGGGCGCTCTACGGTTTTTACAATTTTCCCGTCTTGCTTGAAAACGATCCCTTGAATGGAGGTGAGGGTTCCCACATCCCGCAGAAATGCATCGCGGTTCCAATCTTTGCGGCGCAGCTCTTCCAAGAGGATCCGCGTGGTGATCTCCCCCTCCCCGTACACCACGAGATCGAAACAGTCGTAATTCTGCATCGCGTGCTCCGGCACCGCGTTGGCATGAGCACCGCCAAGAACGATGACCTTATCAGGAAATTCCTGACGTATGCGCTGGGACAGTTTTATTGAGGTGGGAATGGCAAAAGTGGTGGCAGAAATACCGATACAGCGAGGATTTTTGTGTCGGACAGCTTCCAAGATCTCATCGAAAGTGGCTCCCAGGGCGGGGCAGTCTAAAATACCCACCCCAAATCCCTGCTCCCGCAAATAAGAAGCAATATAGCTTATGCCGAGAGGGGGAAGGTCGCCCCCCGTGTCACCGATAAAATTTTTGCCGTATCTTTCCGCCACGGTGGTGGGAGGAAAAATAAGAAGGATATCCGTCATGCCTTGAGCTGGGCAAAAGGCGCGCTCGATAAGCTCTTGAATCGCTGGGGTCTTTTTTTGTTCGGTGAACATCACGCGTGGTTCTCCTTATTCACCACAAGTACAGTATTCCAGCAAAGCCTGCCCAACACGGGAGCCATGCGCAGAAGCCGATCATCCAAACTTTTCAACCGACCAAACATCTTTTCATAACGTGAGGCCTCCTGAATAACTTTTTTCCAGTAGCGCACCTTGTTGGGCGAAACTCGTTCTACAAGAAAAAAATGTAGGAAAAGGTACAGGGTAGTCAGCCAAAATTCTCGGTGGTCGAGTTGGGGGAAAACAGTCCGGATGCGCTTAAAATCTCCGAAGCCCAGCGGGTACTCGGTGGGGGTCCGGTTGTTCGAGGCCAACCTCCGGTAAATGCTGATGATGGGATTGTGTTTGAGCGGTTCCACGAAAGCTGCGCATCCTCCTGGCTTGAGGAGTCGATGGATCTCCCTCAGCGCGGGGACCATATCCACGTGATGAAGAACCCCATTCCCAAAAACAAGATCAAAAGAGGCGTCTGGAAAAGGTAGGGCTTCAGCCACCGCGGTTTTTACGTCGATCGGAACGCCGTGTTTCTCCGCCAGACGTCGCGCCACGGCGATCATCTCCGGAGAGATGTCCACCGCGGTCACATGGGCCCCCTGCAGAGCGAAATACACCGAGGTTTCACCCGCCCCGCACCCCAGATCGAGCAGTCGCTTGCCCCGCACCGGAGAAAGGCGTTCAAAAGCGTAGCGATTCTCCATCGCCGTGCAGGCTTCAAAGGACTCCCTCACAAGCAGGGATTCGAGGTCGATGCCTTTTGCCCAGCGGTCATGGAACTCAGCTTCAATTCTCTGCTTATCAGTGACAGAAGCGCTCATGCCAGAAAAACGGACGAACCCCAACAATTCTATCATAACATAATAAAAAGCTTCCGTCTCCGACACCGTCTCTTATTGAACCTTCCTTAAATTTCAATCCCTCCACTAGACTTCACCCACTCCTTTCTTAGGGTTGGGTAGTCGGGGATTTGCCTAAGGCCCCCGTGGGGAAGGGGAGGCTCTTTAGAGGGGGAACTCGGGAGGTTCCCCTCATCGGGGCTCGGGGGCACAGGCAAACCCCGATCTGACCGACCCATTATAAAAGTCGTTCTCTCAATCCCTGACGAGGACGGATTGCAGGAGAATCTCCACATCCTTGAACTGCTGCGAACCGTGGTCTCCCTTGGATTTCTTTTTTAGGTAGATTTTGCGGATCCAACGGAACAATCCCAACACAAAAGGAGGCAAAAAACTTAACAGATACCACTGATAATACTGCCGGTCGTGTGGAATGCCGCACTTTTTCAAGAATTCCCGGGCTCGGCGCGGTTGACGACTTTTCCAGAGATAAACGGCGGTCTGGAGAGCCATCTCCCGGCGGTAGCGCCTCTCCACATGAGCGGAAGCGCCCCCACTCTTCAAGGCGACCAGAGACTCCTCAAAATCACGCTCATAATCGTGCGTGAGCTGCGCGTCGTGCAGCCGTCTTACCGCCAAAGGAGCTCTCAACACGCCCACCTGGGTTCCTTGTCTGAGCATGCGCGCGTAAAGCTCGGTATCTTCCAGGATGCGGAGATCTTGCCGGAAAAGCCCCACCTCGTGAAACGCTTCGCGGGCAATGGCCAAATTGGTGGTCACATAGGGCAGGTGCTTCTCGCCCACCGCATAATACCCCGGCACCTTACCCTCGGGAATGGGCCTCTGCGGATCAAACAATGTACCCATCATGCGGTCATACCGCCACAGGTATGCGTTGGAGAACCAAAAACCCACTTCCGGGCGGGTTTCCACGGCCTTTTTAAACTCTTCCAAGCGGGTGGGAAGCCACACATCATCCGAATCAAGAAAGGTGATAAATTTTCCCGCAGATCTTCGGATGGCGTAGTTGCGGCAAAAATGCTGCCCGTGATTCTGGGGGAACCGGTGCCAACGGACTTTTTGATGGTGCGCGAACTTCTCAAAAAGTTTGGGGGTGTCATCCGTGGAGCCATCATCCAAGACGACACACTCAAAATCCTGGCACGTCTGCCACAACACGCTCTGAATAGCGGACATCAACATCGCGGCCCGATTATAACTGGGCAGGATGACCGTGAAAAGAAAATTGATCTTGCGATTTAAAAAAATATCTACCATATCAGACTTTCTCGCCCGCTCCTATTTTCTGCGCTAAAACATACAAAATCCAGCCGCACTCCTTTTGGCGCAGCCTGGCCCATATCTTTAAACAAATTCCCCAAGGAAAAAACAATACTCCGGGGTGCGGGGAAGATTTGTAGGTGGGATATAAAAGGCAAGCCCCTACATGCTATTGTAGCCGATGATAGAGGTCGGCC
>JACQJM010000022.1 GCA_016205045.1 Elusimicrobiota bacterium
AAAAGCTAAGTCGGATCTTGGTCTGTGACCTGGCAGATTGAACTCACCCTAAAAGCTCACGAGATGCTTTCTGCCATCTTGGACAAACGAATCCGGGAAAAGATCAGCGAACGCATAAACGGCCTATCACACGACCCCGAAAAACAAGGAAAGCCCCTCTTAGGTGACCTCTCTAGGTACCGAAGTCTACGGGCCGTTGGACAACGATACCGAATAATCTACCGAATCGAACAAAAGAAGGTGATCGTTTTAGTCGTAGCTGTTGGAATTCGAAAGGAAGATGATAAGAAGGATATTTATACCTTGGCCAAGAAGCTGATAAGATTGGGTCTCATTGATGTAAAATCGGCCTAGAATGGTAAAAAATCCTTCCACCATACTATGCTGGACCTCGGGAAAGCTCAAGGTGAAGTAAAGGGCCGCCTGGTCCCACCTGGGAGCGGTGGATTCATCATCTGCGAAAAATAGCCCTTGACAAACTGTAATCTATAGTTTACACTATCTGATGGAACTTCTTAGAACCCCAGAATTCTACACTTGGAAGGCAACCTTAGATGAAAAGGGGCAGGCTCAGGTGGATAGTCGTCTCTACAGGATACGTGAGTATGACCACTTTGGAGATTGCAGGAACCTCGGAAACGATTTGTTTGAATTGAAATGGAAAAGCGGTAGAAGGGTTTATTACTCGGTTATAGAACGATCAAACGGAGAGGTCGCTCTGCTATTATTGGGAGGGGATAAAAATGGACAGGACAGAGACATTAAGCAAGCACGGAAAATACTCGAACGCGAAACTGCGTAAGCTGGGGCCTGGCTCAAAGGCTCACCCCTATGACCCTACTATCACCCTTAAAAAACCAAAGTTCATACTGAAAGCAATTTTGCAGTCTCTCGCGGAGGGAGACTACGAAGCTGTAATGGAAATATGGCGGTCTCACTTGGACGTTATGAATCGCACACGCGCCGCCAAGGCTTTGGGAATCTCAAGGCAATATGTTCATAAGATTCTCAACCGGTCTACACAGCCTTCACTCCAAACCTTCACGCAATATATGGGGGCACTCGAGGAAGCAACCGGAACCAGCCTCCATATTTCTTTGCGTTAAGGTAGTTTCCAAAAGCCAGGCGACCGGTAGCGCCGAATGACTTAACGCCCGTTCTTCTACCGGAGGACGGGCGATTAATTAGGCATAATTATAGATTATGGAGGGGTGGCCGAGCGGTTGAAGGCGGCGGTTTGCTAAACCGTTATACTGGTGAAAACCGGTATCGAGGGTTCGAATCCCTCCCCCTCCGTACTTTTTTTATGTTACCTGTGTCTCAGGATGTACAATGCTTCCTGAGAATTTTAAACCCCTTCGCACTAAAAAAGCTATAATTGAGAGTGCCTAACGTAGATTTCGTTAGGCACTCTAATATGGATCAACTGAAAATCCTCAAAATTCTGGAAAGAACCCGACTTCTTCGTCCGCCTCGGCGTCTATTGGCTACATTCGGAGACACGGAAATCCGGTATTATCTTTTGTCGGACGTGGAGGACCTTGCGGATCGCTGCCGAATTAGGGAAGGAAAAATTCTCGCCCACAAACCTAAAATCCTCACCCTGGATGCTCTCCAAAAAAGATTCAGCGGCTTCGGCTCCGATGCGCGGGAATATGTGAATTGGATTTTAGAAGCTTACCACGACGTGTTGAGAGTTCTAGAATATAATTTTAAAAACCAGATGGAAACCACCAAGGTCCTACGACAAGATCCCAAAATTCTCGCGGAAAAAATTCAGAAGGACCTTGATGGCAAACAAACCTCCCAAGCCGCCGTGCTTCTCTGCCCCGATGCGGGATGGCAACTAGCTCTTATGAAATTTGTGATTGATGAAATTAGACGCTCCTACCCCACCCAATTACGAGAAATGGAAGAACGGGACTTGTTTAACCCTCAAGTTCGTGAAGAGAAGACACGGCGTCAGGAGATTGAAGGACTTTTTAAAGCTGCCAGCCAAGATCGCTTCGTCATCAAAACTTTAGGGGAAAAACTCAATCGCTACGGTCTCTTCCAGGAATATGAGGACCGTTTTTTCTCACTTCTGTCTTGATCCCCTCCCCAGATAATCTCTCTACCCCTCCTCAAGCTCCTAAAGATATATTTCCGGCAGTCGGCTGTTTTCTTGTATTTCTCATCCTGATCAAGGTATTTCTGTTCTACTCTCTCATTATTCGATATGAACCCGATTCCCCACGCCAGGGGCAAGCCCTCAAGATCGAAATTCGAGGGGCTCCCCCCTGGAGCCGACTTGCTTGCCGGTTTAAAGGGAAAACTTATCCTTTTTATATTACACCCCACGGGACACGCAGAGCGCTCATCCCCATCTTCGCGGAGTGGAAACCCAAAACCTACTCCCTGGAAATAGAGGAGTCGGGTTGGTTGAGATGGCGCTGGATAGACTTGAAAATACCTATCTCCGATGCGGATTTCCCTCGACGCAAGGTCTACTTGCCGACCGCAAAAATGGCTCTCTTCTCGCATCCAGAAGCTTCCAAGGCTCGCGAGGACATGTTGAAAGCGCTTGCCACCATCACCCCCACTCAGCTTTGGAAAGGGACTTTTGAAATGCCCGTTCAAGGCAAAGTAACCAGTCCCTATGGCTACCTCCGTCAACTGAGCCGCGGAGCGCCTTGGAAATCTCACCTGGGCGCCGATTTAGGCGCACGCAAGGGATCTGAGGTCACTGCCGCCAATGAGGGGGTGGTGGTGCTGGCTGCCCGGCTGCCTCTCCAAGGAGGGGTGGTGATCATAAACCATGGTCAAGGGGTGCTGAGTGCCTACATGCACATGTCCAAAATTTTAATTCAAGAGAACGAATTTATTCGAAAAGGACAAAGAATAGGTTTGGTGGGTTCGGAAGGTCTTTCTACCGCTCCCCATCTCCATTGGGGACTGTACCTTTGGCAAGTACCCATTGACCCTTTGGAGTGGACGAAACATGAATTTTAGGGCTTTTAGGCTTATAGAGTTTTCGTAGGCCCATTGACCCAATCCAAAATAGGCTATTTTTTGTCGTATTTTTGGGCCTTTTGACCTGAGCTCACCTGACTCCCTCCTATATACAATTCTAAGCGCGTGCCCGTGTATTCCCATGCGATTCGCAGCCACACTTATCTCTTTTTCTCTTTTACTCACATCCCCGGGACCGGGATGCTACCAAGTTTATGCTCAAACACGAGCCATGCAAGGAGGGAAAAATATATCTCCGGTCACCTTCTCAACCTCTCATTCCGAAAATCTTCCTCAGAAAAGCAGTTTCAATCTAAGTAACCCCCGGTTTATTTCTTCTCATGCTTCTTCTTCTAACCCCCAACCATTTCCCATAATCACCGGTCCCATTTCCCCAAACCTCAAAAGAATCTCACCCTCTTCACCCCAAACACGTTCTGGGGCATCCATGATGCCCAGAACCAAGGCAGTGTCCCAAATTTCTTTAGATCAAAACCACGAGATGAAGATCTCTAGTTTGGAGCCAAAATCAAGGACGGTCCGCAAATTATTTAGAGAATGGGAAAAATATTTTGGGATAAGACCAGAAGCTGCAAAAAACACTTCGGTAATCTCCAAACCAAATCGGGCCTCTCGAACTTTGAAAAAAGGCAGATCGATTGCCTTTGCTCTAGGCCTTTCTTCTCTCTTAGGATCCGCCGCATTTTCTTCCTCCCACGCTATGTTTCCCATCCCTTCTCAACAAACAACCGCATCAGCTCCCGACTCTCTGTCCACTGGGGACAGCCTAAAAATAGCCGCTCCAGACTCTATGAAAGCCGCGGTTCGAGACACCACATTTGACGTAAAGCTGTCCGCAGAAAACAAAGCGGTGAGGGTGGGAGACCAGATCACGCTCTCATTCACTTTCCGAAACAATACCCATAAACCTCAAACCCTGCCCCTTTTGAGAAACTTTCTCCAAAAATCGTTGGACTCCCATTTAGATATCCTCTCCATCTCTCAAAAAGAGGCGGTGGTGTTGGTTCCAGGCCAAACACAACAGATACAAGTTCAAGCTCAAATCTTCAGCATTCCTGACCTGGCCGCCACGGACGAAAAGCTTTTAATTCCGTCCACACAGGTGACTCTGCCTAACGCCGCCCTGGAAATTCCCGCAGTAGAAATACAGTTCCGCTCCGTTCTGCCTGCGGATTGGAAAAATACACCCTTTAAAGAAGTGAAGCCTCCTCTGAAAGCCAAAGTTTGGAATCTAGGATGGGTCACGGCCCTGTTCTTCTATGCTCTGCTCTTCTGGTTCACGGTCCGGGCAATACATTCGCTCCGTCCTTCTCCACAGGATATTTCTGCAGGGAAACCCACCCCTGCCCTCAAAAAAGCTCTCCATAGAATTTCCCAATTGGAGTCTGATCCCCATGCCTTTGAGAACTCCGCTCAATTTTACCGTGAAGTTTCAGGCCTGCTCACCTCATTTCTGGCGGAACATCTAAAACTTCCCAGCCAAGAATGGGCATTCCAAGATCTGCTTCACCAAACCGACTCATCGGCATTATCCGCTCCGGATCGTCAGTGGTTACGGGCCTTGCTCCTTGAGAGAGCCCAGCCAGTTCTGTTCGCGGACCAAGAAATATCCCAGGAACAGGAGAAACAAGATCTGGTGGAAACTAAGAGATTCATTCTCCGCTTGGCTAATCAAAGTGGAGCTTCTAATTCCCTACCCCTCATGGGAGTCCTTCCACTCTCCCTTCTGATGAACACCTCTTGGTTTGGGACCGCATTCCAATGGGGCCATCCTGTTTTCCTACTTATGTTAGTGCCGTTATTGGGACTCTTCGGCTTTAAACTCTTTAAACGCCAAAGACAATCCCTGCTTGTCTCCACCACTCGGGACTTTCCCAAAACCAAGAGTCTCCGCCAAAAATTCCTGTGGCTTCCCCAAACCCTTTTGGTTCTGAGTTATGTTTTGACCGTTTTGGCTTTGGCCAAACCTCAGATGGGAGTGATTCGTGAAGAAACGCTTATTCCCACCAGCGACATCGCCATGACATTTGATCGTTCCTGGAGCATGGCTGACCTTTACCCCGGAGAAGCAAAAATCACCAAGTTCCAGGTGACCCAACAGGAAGGATTACGCTTTCTCCAAGAGCAAAAAAAGGGAGCTAATAACCGCTTGGCTATGCTCGCTTTTGACGACCATACCTTAGTGGTTACCCCCTTAACTCTCGATGTGGATGTCATCGCCTCAGGACTTCCCCAGCTAAAAATAGGAAGTGGGACTAACATTCATGAGGCCATCCTCGGTTCCATAAACCTTTTCCTAAAAAGAAATATTCTAGATCTAAACCCTCACCAATCAGCGGCAACGGCTTCTCTCATCCACACTCTGCAAACCAAAGGTTTGGGGGCAGCCTTGGAACAGGGTTTGAAGGACCCCCAGCTCAAAGAACTTATTCTTCGTTCTCAGCGGTCCAAGGTCATTATCCTTTTGAGCGACGGAACCCCCAGCGGCGGGGGAGATCCTCTGGAGGCCGCTGCTTATGCCAAAGCCCTAGGGGTTAAGATATACGCCATCGGCATTCCGGGGCCAGGATTCAATGAAGCACTCATGCAGCAGATGGCGGAACTCACGGAGGGACGCTACTTCAGCGCCGCTGATCCTCAGGCCATGCGCACCGCTTTTCAGGAAATAGATCGTCTTCAAAAAACCCCAGCCAAGGTGAGGTCCGCTCCTCGTCTAAAAGATTATCAAGAACTTTTGGCCTCTCTGGCCCTTTTAAGTCTCAGCAGCTCCTTGATGCTCTCTCAAACGAAATTAAAAAAATTGACCGTTCTTCTTCTGTCCTTATCTTTTCCCCTCAGCTTTCCTCCTCAAAGCCACGCCGACACTGGGCAGCCCCTCGCCGCAGGAATTTCCCATCCTCTGCAAAATCCTGCCACCCAACTGCTTCAGGAAGGCCAAAAAGAGTTCCAACGGGAAAACTATGCGGAGGCCCTCAAAAAATTCTCCCGGGCCTTGGAGAAATCTCCGGGAACTCCTGAAATTTATTTTGATATAGGAACCACTTACCTGGGGCTAAAAAATGTGGACCAAGCCGAGCGTTCTCTGAAGCATGTTTTGGAAATAAGCCGAGATCCCATTTTGAGATCCAGAGCGTATTATCAATTGGGCATGGCCGCTCTCCAAGACAAAGACATAGAAGGAGCCATCCCTCTCTTCCGCAAAGCCCTTCGCGAAGCTCCCCAAGATGCGGAATCCAGACACAACTTGGAACTTGCCCAAAGACTTCTACAGAAACAGCAAAAAGAGGGCCAGGGTAAAAACAACCAGCAATCTCCCGAACAACAGCGCCGATCTCAACAGAGAAAACAGGGGGAACAACAAAAGCAGCCTTCAAATCAAAAGCCCGATCCTTCACAAAAACCCCAACCCTCGGACAAAAGCGCGGACCAAGCTTTAAAAGAACTTCAAAAGCTCCAATTTGAGAAAGATAGTAAACAGAAACAAGGAGCTGCTTCCGAAGGGAAAAAACAGTGGGCCCTGATTGCCGGTGCCGGGCTGGGTTTATCCGCCCTGGGCGGTTGGACCCATTCTGCTGCAGCGGCCAATCTGGGAACCGTCGCTCCTCCCATGTCCCTTTACTGGATGCACCCCGGATTCTTAACCTTCACCGCAGTCTTGCTTCTGCTCACCACTTTCTTGATCATTCGAGGAGTCCAAAAAAATTATCAAGCGGCAAAACGATTATCCCCTGGGACCGTTCCCAAATCCCTAATGGAATGGGCTGGGATGAAACGTCTTTACCTTAAATTCTCCATGCTTCTGGCTTCCATGGCCCTTTTGGGGATGGCGGCCGCCGGCCCCTTTCGGGGAACCACCCAAACTCCTATCAGCTTCGGAGGGAAAGATATCGTCCTGGCCGAGGATGTCTCTTACAGCGTGACTTGGGCTGAAGATGGCCGCTTCATCACAGCTCAAACAGAACTAACTAACTTTATCGAGGACTTGGATCGTTCCAACCGTTTGGACCGAGTAGCCCTTTTGGCTTCGGCAGGAACAACAAGCAATGCCACTCTTTCCGCAGACTATGGACTTTTTAGGGAAAGGCTTTTCGATCTTGGGCAGGATGCCTATGGGCTTCCCTCCGGGTCCAGTCTGAGTTCCGCCATTGAAAAATCCATAGAAGTTTTTAAAAGCGCTAAAAATATAGGCACACGCCACCGGGTCTTGATCTTGATCTCCGATGGAGGGGATGACCACCCAGAAGCTCTCCCTAAAACTCTTCAGGAGGCTCAAAAAGAGAATATCACCATCTACACGATAGGAATCGGCTCTTTACATCCCACCTCTATGAAAGTTCCCGAAGATATCCGAAAATTGACCCCCGAAACCCCTCCCTACCTCTTGGATGAAAAAGGGAAAGTGGCCACCACGCAGCTTCAGGAACCTCCCTTACGGGAGATTGCCTCCACCACAGGAGGACAGTATTTCCAGGCGGGAAGCGGAAACAACTTGGAGCAAGTCCTCGCTGAGATCGCCAAACGGGAAAAGGGGGAAATCACTCAAACCATCGAGGCTAAAAATAAAATCAGCTTCTTTTTTCTATTCCCGGCCGCCCTGCTCCTGATTCTGAATTTAGCACTCCCCTCTCCCAACATGATAGGAAGAAAAAAGGATGCTCCTCAGACCTCTCAAACACCCGGTCCCACCTTTTTCTCTTTAGGATTTTTACCTCTCGGCCTATGGCACGGTACCCTCCCCTATACGTTGGGCATTAGCTTCTTTCTAATTTTATTTCTCATAAACCATGTGACGGGAGGGTTGCTCGTTGCCCGAGTCCGATCTTTCTTGGAGAGAAAACTAGGTCTTCTGAAAAAGCAGATCGAGCGTAATGCGGATCGCTTGTTCGACCTGCGGGAAGTGGATGCGCTCCAACTGAAAAAATTTCTAAATATTTGGAAAAAGACCCCTGACAAGAAAAAAGGGGAACACTTGGAATCTCTTCGGAAAGATGCTCTCTGGAGA
>JACQJM010000277.1 GCA_016205045.1 Elusimicrobiota bacterium
AACGGCGCCGACCCGGAGCGGGCCACCTCCGCCAAAACTTTCCCACTGACACTCAATACCCTGGCCTCCCGCACCTCATCCGAAAACAGCAGCTCCTGGTTGTTGCCCGACCTGGGGCTCACCATCAAGACCCTTGGTTGAGCCTCATCCTGATTCGTCACTATCCCCTCCGGAGCCTGCGGGCTAGAGATTCTCAAAAGCACCAACCCGGGCTTCTTGCTACGCAACACCCTCACCGTAATCAACGGGGAATATCCTATATTCCCCGAGTTGTCATAAGCCCTGGCCTCCAGCACATTCCTGCCATAGCTCTGTGCCTGCCACTTGAAATTGAAATTGAACGCAGGCACTCCCGGATTAAATACCTGGGTGTCCGATAATGCCCCATTGCTCCACAGCTCCACCCTGGTCACCAGCCGATTATCCGACCCCGCCACCGTCACATTCGTGTTGACCCCCACGCTGGAACCATCCGCAGGGGATGTGATGGTAACGCTGGGAGGCGTAGTGTCAGGCCCAGGAGTGGAGAAAGTGACAGAGGCAGAATCCACCCGGTAGCCTTGTGTTCTAAGGTGCACAAATCTCAGACTGTTGGCTCCATCCAACCACCACCAGGCCGTTGTAGCGTAATTTAAAGTCAATATGAGTCCATCATTTCCGGTTGTCCCCAAACTTCCAAACAGGGCCACGGGACCGTTTCCATTGATATACAAATTTCCCTCATCAGGAAAGTCGGGGTCATAAACTCTCATGGTGAGAGTGGCTCCTGTGGCATTGGCCGGTTTGGACACCTGGAGTATGACGGTTGCCTCTTCAGGCGGGGTTCCCTGGTGATTCACCGGGAATCCGGAGGGAGGTGAAGTTGAATTGCTGACCGTGACGGAGATGGTGTGGGTGGATGTGTTGTTGGATGTGTCCACCGCGCGAGCCAGTATGGAGGGGGAGCCGTTGGCTAGGTTCAGAGACAGGCTCCAGTTGGTGGTCCCTGAGGCTGTCTGGGGAGACCCGCCATCCACCTGCACTTCCACACGAGCCAGCCCCACGTTGTCTGAAGCGGTGCCCACCACAGTAAATGGGCTTGAAACGGTGGCTCCATTCACGGGCGATGTGATTGCAACCGATGGAGGTGTGGTATCTGGAGGTGTGGGGGTGGTGAATGTAAAATCTCCCGATGTGGCAAGATTTCCCCGGGCATCCTTGGATTTGACCCGGAAGTGGTAGAGGGTTTCGGCCGAAAGACCAGAAAGAGTCTGGGAGTGGGACGTAACAAGAGTGGGGTTTAATGTAGTTGAATTCCCATAGGATGCGCTCAGGCCGTACTCCACCTGGGAATCTGCAGATTCATTTGTGGTCCAGGTGATGGTAGCCTGGGAGGAGCCTATGTTCGTGGCCTGGACATTGGAGATGACCGGGGGAGTCGTATCATTCTGACATTGAGTTGTATTGAAGCCTAAGCAGTCGGAGTTGCAGGTAATAGTGCCAAAATCAAACCCGCGGCTCTGGCAGGTCTGGCCTCCCAGGTCTGTCCCATCGCACGCCTCCCCGGACTCCCCGACGTTATTGCCGCAGACTGCCGGTTGAGCAGTGCCGAACTCAAACGTCCCCAAATCGGGCGCAACTCCATTATAAGGGAGCCCGACGTCCACCCCCCTGTCTATGCAGACGCTATTGGAAGCTAGATGGAAGTCCTTGATTGTCTCATCCACGAAACCTGGGTCTGTTCCCGTCACGTCTCCGGAACCGATCAGAGACGACACCCTGGAGGCATTGAACCATCCGTTGTTGGAGACGGTGATGGTCCAACCGCTTCCGATTGTCTCGGTCCTTGTGCCTCTGTGGATGATATTATTCCTGAGAACAATATTTCCGCTTGAACCGGCTGTAGATCTTAGCATGATGGGTAGCTTCGTATTCACAATGGTGTTGTTATAGACCTGAGCGCCCGTGAAAGTCTCTCCGGATTCCTCCATATCAAACTTAAGTCCCCAAGAAGTGTAAGGGGGGTTGCTTGTTCCAATGTCATAAATAAGGTTGTTTCTCACAATGACGTTGGACATGCTCAACCCATACTCTGTGTGCCAGTCGGGTCCCGAATCGCAATCATGAATAATGTTTGATTCAAATAGAAAATTGGTGGGGTCCTTCTGGACGGACATGGTTTGGCTGGCTCCCGCCCCGCTGGGGTGTTTGAACCCGTACATATGGTTGCCACGAATGGTGATGCCATTCCCTTGTTTGATGTCAATGGCGTTTTCCGACCAGTCCCCAAGTGTGGAGTAAAATGTGTTTCCCTGAATAAGGACGTCTCGCGACACCACCAGCGCGGGATCTATAGCAGTAGTGCAGTCGGATGTTCCGTATCGTCCGGAGCAGATTCTGAAGATTTGGATCCCGTCCCCGCTGCAGTTATAAAGCCAGTTGTTTAGGATTTTAAGATTCTGGATTCCGAAACTCGGATTGCTTCTGTCCGTGGTGATGCAGTGATCCCATCCATCGTTTGTCTGTCTGCCAAAGTTGTGAATAGAGTTATTTCGAATCTCCACATTGATAGCTTCCTGAATCATGATCCCATGCCCGGGCCCGTTTTGGAGCGTTTCGTGTTTGTAATGTTCTGTACCTTCAATGATGACATTGTCCCCCGTGAGATTCATCCCGTTTCCGATTGTGCTGTTGTGGTGCAAGACCAGGCCGTAATCTGTTCCTCTCGGTGTTCCGGAAATGGTGATAAAATCCTTGTTTAATATGATCGTGCCTGAGTGGCGGATGATGACTTTCTCGCCGGGATAGTTTTGGATCGTGATGGGAAATCCGGATGTGCCGCTGGATCTAAAGACGGGTGTCTCATCATACACCCTTCCCGTCCCAGAGAGGGCCCCCCGGATAGAGACCGTATCCCCGGCCCGGGCGACGTCTAAGCCCGCCTGAATCGTTGAAAAAGGGTCGCTGGGACCACCCACATAGTATGTGGCGGCATGGAGTGTATGGATACCCAACAGAAGTCCTGTTGCGGTTAAGACCAAACTCCTAAAGATTTTATTCATTGGGCTCACCCCAGATTTATTAAAAAAGGGGACTGTCCCCTTTTTTATAGCCACTATCATTGTAGAGAACATAGATGAAGTCTAGGTAACCTTCCAATAACATTTCGATGAAGTTCTCGCGACCTCATAAATTTAAGGCCCGCAGGTAATAAGTCCCCCCTCTGTCCGATGACAGTTCGTGCCGATTACTTCGCGAGACGCTTCACCCGTATAAAACCAACAGACGCTATAAAGAGTTGCACCTTTAGGCTCTCCCCCTCATCCTGTCTCCCTGCCTGTCGGCAGGCAGGGAAGGACGGGTGAGGGTCGAGTGAGGGAGCTGAACTGGGGATTTCAGGCTAATGTCGTACAGTTCCCCAACCCAATCCTCACCTCTTAAAAATAGCCCTTGATATATAATACTTAGTGGTATATAATACTTAGTGTTATGAGGCGCACCTTCGTTGAGACACCTGCGTTTTCAATGAAAAAGACAAAACTGGGTCAGGACCTCATCGCGGGTCTCCAAGAAGCTGTTAAACATGCGACAGGAGCCAAGAATCTTCGCCACACCTTCCTGGAAATTCCACAGCCAGCTCGACGCTGGCGCAAAGAACGTATCGCACAGCTTCGCAAGGAGCGTTTCGGAGTGAGCCAACCTGTGTTTGCCGCGCTACTTAGCGTAACTGCGTCTACGGTTCGAGCCTGGGAGCAAGGACAGAAGTCTCCTTCAGGAGCGGCTTGTCGGCTCCTTGAGCTGGCGGACATCGACCCCGAAGTTTTCCAGAGATTAGCCAGGAGCACTGCCAGCCAACACACCTCCGCAAGATAATATGAAAGCAAGAGCTTTCGTATTATCTTCTCACTATCCCCCTACCGTAACGCAATCATTATCTGCCGATCCACACTTTTGAGAGCAGAAAGTGAAACTAATTTCGAAGCCCGAGTAGAGAGTAGGGGACGTTTCTGACTTTCTCACTTATTGTATAATGTCACAATGCCACGACAAGCAAGATTGGATATAGCCGGACAACTCTATCATGTTATCGCTCGGGGCAATGAGCAGCGGAAAATATTCTGCAAAAAAGGAGCCTAAAAGGAGGCATCCTCCTTTTTCTCAATTTTCCTCTTGACAAGGTGAGTCGTGGGTGATACACTTAGTATATGCCTACCAAAAAGCCCCGCCTGATCGTAACGCTTGAGCCCAGTCTCTATGATAAGGTTAAGGCCATCTCCAAGGCCAACGGCACAGCACTTTCTCTGACCGCACGCGACCTTATCCGAGAGGCGTGTGAGGACATTGAAGACCTCGGCTTAGTAGCCTTGGCCCGGAGACGTCTTAAGAGCGGCCAGAAGGGGCGTTGGCTCACTCACGGCGAAATCTGGAAGTAAAGGGCTCTGTGTTTCAGATTCTCTATCATCCCTCCGTCTTGCGAGAGGATTTCCCCCATCTTAACCGTAATATTAAAGAACGCCTCAAAGCGGCTATTGAACACAGGCTCACCCGGGCTCCTGAGGATTACGGGAAGCCCCTGCGTGGTGAGCTCCAGTCCCTATGGAGTCTTAGAGTTGGGGATTATAGGGTCGTGTATCGGATTGATCGGGAAGAAGTCAAGATCATCCAGATTGCTCACCGTAGAGACGCCTACGAGGCTGGGATTTTGGAGGCTCGGCGGCGGGGATGGTTGTAGATGAAGCCTAAAAGGAGGCAGCCTCCTTTTTATAAATTCAAACCCAGCATATTCAGAAATGGTTTGATCCATTTCTTGCTTTCGGATGGATACTCGCGGGCTCTTCCCACAGGCACCAACCCTACCGACAAACCCCATAAAATAAACGCTATTACAGCTACAATAGGTCCGCCCACGAGCGGGACGAATCCAAAATGGGGAATCGAAGAGAACCACCACACCCCATAGGAAACCGCGAAACTGGGGAGAACGGCAAACAGACCTACGGCCCCTAAGGTTCTTAAACGAAGTCCGAGACGGTCTAAACCAATTCGCACCGTCTTGGTCTTAATATAAGGGACCAAGTACACACTTAGCGCAAGACCACCCACAAAAATTCAAGAAGTCCCATCATCAATCCCGCATGCATAAATCCTGCTTCAGCGGGATTTATGTTGGAAAAGATTACCTCTATTCCGTAGAGCCTCTTCCAAAGGCGAACCTCGTGATATTCATAAAAAGCCTTGACTTTGTCTGCCGGTCCTGTCACTTGAAGCTTCCATCTCTTATAACCGATGTCCCAATGTAGGCGTTTCACCTTAAGGTCCAGCCCTAGATCGTCTGCAAGTCGTGTGTAGGTGGCCAGAACCCAATCCGCATATCTGCGATCCACTCTTATGGACTTAGAAACAATTTCACTATCTCCAATCGGTCCGACTGTGGACCCGCTACTATTCGTCTCTCCGGCCATAAGCTGCGAAGACTGGGATCGCACAAGATCTAAAGAAGGAGTATTCCCTTGGGGAGTGGGACCTTCACTTGATGGAGAGTCTTCCTTTGCCGCTGGGGAAGGCGGAGTTTCGCCAGAGGGGTTGACCTTGCTCCGATGATTCAAGAGTGTCTTTGAGATTATCGCAGCCAATGGCGACAACACATAAGCGGCAAAAACAAGAACCACCAAACCCCAGGGTCCAAGCACCACAGGTAAGCCCTTCATCCCAAAATCACCCCTCTTCGCCGAGGCTGTGGGGGACGGAGTTTCGCCAGGGGGGTTGACCTTTGTACTCTCTCTCCTCCAATCTTTGGGCGTCGCGCTGAGATATAAATAAAATCCCCCGATGAATAGCCCAACAACCGTAAAAACACCTAAGCCCAACCCCAAACGGCCCCCAAAAGAAATCACCAAACCCACCACGGCCCCCACAATACCGGCGACAGTCGCCCCCTTATACCTAGAATAATCCCTGCTGTTCCCCACAAGATCAGATTTCACGGGAACCGGCACAATAGTGGGAACATCCTCTCCAGTTGATGGCGCTCCAAAAACCTTGCCCGCTAGATCACGGAAGAGAATCTGAGTTTCCGAAACGGGCGACATGGGAACCTGTGGATTTTCAAGGTTAGTCACCATGGCATTCAGCTCGTGCCGGAAAAGCTCGTGAAAATTCTTAGGAGTAGCAACAAGCTTTTCCACCTGTTCCACAAAAGACTCCACCTCCTGCCGGCTTCCCTTGTGTTGATTAAACAAAGCGCGGATGCCCCTGTAGAAGTCAGTCCTCCATGTTTCCAAGTACTCCTTCCAGTAGGCAACCAATCCCTGGTCATTGAGTTGGAGAAAAACGAAGTCCAGGGCGTCGCGAGTTTTATCTTCCAGAACCCTAAGAGCATCGCCTGAACCTCCCTCCCACACATCCCCCATATTGCGCAAGTCTATTTTGAACTTATTGACAAAATCCCCCAGCAAGGTCTTATAGACCCGACCTTCCGATTCAAATTGAGATGCCAGGTACTGATACACGCGGAAACTTCGGCGTTCTTGCCGCGCGTCCAAATCCGGCTGGAGTCTATCGAGATCAAAAAGAAGTTCTAGCCGATCAGACGCGGGAGCATTTAAGACCTCCGTGAGAAATTTTCTGTAATCCTCCTCATCATACCCCTCCAGAAGCCTGGAAATATCCTCCTTCCATATCTTGAGAACCCATAAAGCATCCAATTTTTGGATGGGATGAGCTATTTCCATTCGAACCTGCTTTTCCACTTGCTCTAAATTTTCAAGCCAATTCCCCTTGGGAGACTCCTGGGCACGAACAGCGGGAATCCCCGAACTTGCCATTTCCCTCCCCCTCACCCGACCCTCACCCAACCCTCTCCCTAAGGGAGAGGGATCGGGGGAAGAAACCTCTGGTCTCTTGGGATGGGACCACCTTGCAAACATATTCCCCAAGAATGAAACCGGGGCCGGGGTGGCTGAATCTCCCGCTGGTAAAGCATGTCCGCCATCAAAAGCCAGGTTCGT
Organism: Elusimicrobiota bacterium; assembly: GCA_016205045.1. Classification (GTDB taxonomy): domain Bacteria; phylum Elusimicrobiota; class Elusimicrobia; order JACQJN01; family JACQJN01; genus JACQJM01. Next base: position 6,987 of record JACQJM010000277.1, read on the forward strand.
TCTGGAAGGAATTTCCGGGTCACCCCCTCTGGTCTGGGAGGCGTCCCCCCTTACCCTGTTTAGAAGGAGCTGGAAAATGCCTGGGCGCGGGGCGTGGGCTGCGCTCAGCATGGGTCGGGGATGACCGGAGAGCCCAACTCTCGCGGGCCGGACAGGACCCCTATCCACTGTTCTTATAAGAGACGATCCCAGCCACACTTGAAGTACCGGCTCCCCCACTACTGGAGAGGCGGCGAAAGGATTGTTCGCATTGACGGCATCGAAACTTGGATGGACAGTATTGATCCGAACCACCGGGCCCGCCGCCTCGAACGAACCGGATCTCGCCATCCCGGCTTGAGCCATGACCGAATAACAGCCCAATCCCGGGGCCGTCCAAATTAAAGAAAAGACTGTCAGTACCGCCAAGCATTTTCTAATTGATTTCATCATTTTGCCTCCACCCATTATTGGGATTTCTTTCCCCCCGTAATACCTTTGGCCGAGTTGGCGATCCTAGAGAAAATAAACGGCAGAAGAAGAGAACCTCCCAGGGCAATTCCTAAACCGATTAAAACTCCGGCCCCGTTCCCGTAGCTCGCCAACTTAAACATGATGCCCACACCCAAAACCCAACCAACCAAATTAGCGAGCATGACGCCCTTTTTGGATGTGCCACGAGAGGAGTCCATAGCCACGAAAAAGAAGGACCCCAGCAGGGCCATAACAAGGATAATCCAGACATTTCCCAAAGAGGTGATGCCTGTTGTCAGGCCTGAAATCAAAGTATTGGTGATGAAGGTGGAGGCTTGGAATCCTCCCAATATCATCGCTGTCACAACAAAAAAGGCATAGTCCGGAAGACGCTCATATTTCGCTGATTTCCACAGCCGGGCGATGCCTGCGCCTCCTAACCCCATAAGCGCAGCTCCTACGGTGAGAAGCATTTTATTAGGTTCTGAATTGGACATTCCGGCTATGAACGGGGATATCCCAGCCATGAAAACAACGACGCTGAGTCCCCGCTGCCATATTTTAGTGGGGAGCAGCTGTTTCATCGATTTCTTTATCTTCAGCGTGGTATCCGCGTCAAATTGATCCGAGATTTTGAGAGTTGAAACCAGGCTCACTACCTCGCGGGGATTTAGATCATTCACCACAATAGGCCCGACTTGCTCGCCATCGGGATTGACGAAGGTTATGGTATTTTTTCTTAGATGTTTCCCAGACAGGATATCGGCGCGGTTTCCTGTATAAGTGTCAGCAATAAAAACAATGACCCGGGCATTACTTTTGTCTTTTAGAACCAAGGTGACATCCTCCGTCAATTCTCCACCGACCTTGGTTTGTTCCACATCCACTTGAAGACTTTCAAGGTCCAGCCATGTGGGAACGGAGATTTGTTTTTTAGACGCAGATAAATCATTCGGCATTGCCGCCCTCAGCAGAAGAGGGGGTGGAGTAGGACCAGAGTTTTTCTTTTGGGCTGATGGAAAGAGCTTATCTAAGTTTTGTGCCGCTTCATCACTCTCTCCCGACACAGCAGACACAGGGTTGCCCACTCCCGAGTCGTGTTTGAGGCGGTTTGCGTCGAATAGGCGTTGTCCTGGTTGGGTTAAATTTTCCAATGGTGTTATAGGACTTTCTAGACCCTCTCCCATGGTGGGAGAGGGAGTTGGGTGGAGTTGTGCTGGAGATACAGTGTCCCGAAGCCTCATGGGCACAGAACTTCTCCGACCCGCTCCTCCTCCCACTGATGGCACGTGAAACGCCCCCGGACCGATCACCCTGCCCTCTCCCACAAGGGGAGAGGAGATTTGGGAAAATCCTAGATTCAGATATTCAGGGGCGAGAGCAGGTGCAGAGATTCGCACAGATGGAGCTCCTGTGTTTCCCGTTTGAACGGGAATATTGCGTAATTGAGCTACGGCTTCATAAGCGCCTATCCCTGGAATGGTCCAGATGAGAGAGAAGATCGTGATTCCTGACAGGATTTTCTTAAACGATTTTATAAGGATACCTCCTCCCTTTCAGGGAGGCCGCTTGCAGAGCTCGCGGCACCTGGGGCGCCGGAGGCGCTGCTCCGAGGGAAGGGTGAGGGTCGGATGAGGGAATTGTTGCTCAGTCTCCTAGTAACTTTACCACCTCATCCAGCCTCTGCACGAAAACTGTATACAACCTTGACTTGTGCAGATCATCCGGTTTGGCATGAGCATCTAGGGCAGCCAGGAGCTCTCTCATCTCCCTTTTCATCATGGGTCTAGGGACACCTGTCGGAGAACCCCGAAAGTACCCTTGGACCCGAAATTCACCATAGATGGCGCTGGCCACATTGGTATATAGGTAGAATTCAACCCGGATGGAGCGATTTAACCGGCCGCTCAATCGGATGACCCCGGCTCGAGATTTATCTATTTTTTCAGGCCGAAATCTCGAGAACACGTAACCATTTCTGGAATTGGCTCGATTGTTTCCTGCTGATCTACCGCCAGAAGATACGGCCTGGACAGCCCAGCGCAGTTTGGAATTAAAAGGACCTTCTCCAAAAACCGCCGAAATGATTCTTCGGCTTTCTCCCGGAGATTTCGCTTCCCTTAATCTAGATCGAAATTCCAATAGGCGCCGGACAATTTTGCCCCGGCGAGCTGGGGGGAAGCCGGGGGAGGCGAATCTCATGGAAGCCCCCGGGATGCCAAACCCATATGCTAAAGCAGGGGGCATTCCCATACGATTGTTGGCCATGGGAAAGCTCATTGCCCGCGGAGCCGAAACAGATGGAGCCGACATCGCAAACGAAGGCGTCGTCCCTTGAGAGCCTGGGACCGTCCACTCAGCGAAGAGGAACGCCGGCTCCAGAACCGCCATAAAGGACAAAAACATCACGAATAAAAAAACCCGACCATTCTCTTTTATTTTCATTGCCTGGACCTCCTTCTTATGACCCATCAGAACGTCCCCGAATCCCTCTCCCCCTCATCCCGTCTCCTTCTCCCCACGGAGGAGAAGGTAGGTTGAGAGGCTGGGAGAGGGTTGGGGTGAGGGGAAATAAAAGGCTTTTTAACCACCCCCACCTTCATCCTCCCCCATCCAGGGGGAGGAAAACGACGAGTTCGGGAGTCTGTGTATTTTACGAAAGTTGAAGAGAAACGAGATGAGACGATTGGCCTATGGATGCGGAGATTTTTGGCTTATAGGTTTTTGGGACTATGGTTGCAGCTTGTTGCGATGCTCCCACCCTCCTTCCGGAGGCTTTATGACATACCAGGTGTCGGAAAAAAGCACTTGCTGGACCTTCTTCTGGATGCGAGCCCCTTCCCTAGGATCGAGAATTCCTCGAGTCAGACGCTTCACCACATCCGGATAAATCTTGAGAAGCATGCCATGCCAGGTGCTTATGAACATAAGAGTTTGCCGGCTGCGTTCCTTCATGGTCAATACCCGGCTTTTGGTCTTCTTCAACCTCAAAAAAGATCCGAAATCCCCCACCAAAACAGCGCGACCATTGGCGAATACCCGCCAGTTCTCATTGTGGAGATCGTTCCCCGTCCGATCGGAAAGACCGACATAGCCCATCTCATGCAAACGAAATAGGGTCACCACGACATCCGTAAATGCCTTCTGATATAACTTCCACACAGAAACCTTCCTCCGTCTTGCCTGTTCTTTTAAAAAAGGATAGGCATTTTTCCCGCGCTGGCCTTCTCTGTATTCAAAAACGATAATTCTCAAAGGATTCCTTTGAGTGAATCTCTCCATCTTTCCGTAGAGACGAATTTTTCCCCTAAATTTACCCAAGAATAGGGGCCGGACCACCCCCGGATCTTTCGGGTTTTTGTCCCACAACTTCTTAGCCAAATGAAATGAGCCCACCTCCACTTCCTTTGACTCCTGGCGCTGGCCCGGCACTTTCATCTCCAGGGCGTAGAAACCCTTATCATCCTTCACGTAAATAATATCCCTTCTAAAGCTATCGGAAACAGGGACCCAGTGCAGTTCGTTGAACCTGAACTCAATCCCCGTTTTCTGGGCCCACGCGATGGGAGGGACTTCGGAGGCCATATTTGATTCTCCAGCCATTTTGTAAGGATAGACTAACCGGAGAAAGGTCCGGGCGGCCAAAACCCTTTCTAATATCTGGGGCTCCTCCAAAATTTTCCAAAAGGTAGGCATTCTCTCTTTTATTTCTTTTTCTTGACCCCTATGCCATTGTGGAGAAGTCCTGAGGTGCTTGAGAGTCAGAACTTCCCCTAGTTCCCTCTCCCCTTGCGGGAGAGGGTGGGGGTGAGGGGTACGTTTCGGCGAGCCATTTTTATCCTCACCCTTCCCTCTCCTTGAAAAGGAGAGGGAAAAAGGCTGTTTGGGGAAGTTCTGCTTAAGAGTGGAAACATTGGAATTGGGGCCTAAAACGTAATCTTGGAGTCTTCCCTGAATAAGGGGCACGAGAGAGGGATCTTCCAGTCGCCCCACCATTCTAGCGATGGCGATGAATTCACCCCATCTCGCAGCGAACAGTCTATCCAACAATCTCTCCACCACCCTTCTTTTGAGGGTCGGATCAGATCGAGCCATTCGGACCAGGACCTCCACCACTTCGAAAGTGGAGTTGGGGTATGGGTCGCAAACGATATGCTGGACGGAAGTTTGAGGCAACTTACCAAGGAGCGCATCGGCGATGGCCCCGCGATGTTCAGGATATTTTGTCGCCAGCTCTTCTAAACGTTGGGGGAGACGATACACCCCCTTTTTCCCAAACCTTCTCAGCCTCATCAACAAAGAGCGAACCAGTTCCTCCGCAACGACGGGATCCGGTTCGACAACCGAAACCTGGATGTCCCTCTGTCCTTTAGAAATCACTTCGAATCTTTTAACTTCTTCCTTAATTCTTCTCAATTGAACCGCTAGATTTTTTGAAGGAGGTTCCTCGGAAATCGCCGGCAGGATGAGACTTAAGTCATGAACCTCCTTTGAAATGTCTGCGGGGATCGCGGCCTTGAGGAGGAGTCTGGCGGCATAGGAGGCGATGGCGCTGCGAACAAGGGCAGTCTCTTTCCGCAAAGTAGTCAGCCCCCGGGTGGGCTCAGCCTCCGTCCGGACCATGACATTGATGAAGCTTCGTTCAATTTCCGGATCTGTCAGGTCCAGATGGGCGAAGTTTTTCTTCTCCAGAGGAGGTAAATTCCTAATGAAATATCCCCACGCATTACCCGACTGGCGGATGTCGGGGGAAGACTTTGTTTGAGCCAGCGTGAAACAAAAATAATGGCCAAAAGAAATCTGCAGCAGACCGATCAATACGACCGTTAAAATCTTTTTCCTATGACACATATCCTTTGGGATTGTACCTTCCCCCCACCTTAATCCTCCCCCACAAGGGGGGAGGAAAT
>JACQJM010000283.1 GCA_016205045.1 Elusimicrobiota bacterium
ACCTTGGAAACAGCCATATTGTCTGAGCCGGTGATATTGACAGAGACTGGGGATTTGACCTTGGAGCCATCTAGTGGAGACAGGATGCTTATGACAGGAGAGGTATCCATGGTGTTGTTGACAGTTACCGTAATAGAAACGGAGGAGTTGTTTCCGGCCGCATCCCGAGCATTGGCGGATAGAGTGTGAGAACCGTTAGATAAGCTCGAAGTATTATAAGAGAAGCTCCAGTTTGTGGTTCCCGAAGCGTTCTGAGGAGTTCCGCCATCCACCTGAACCTGAACTTGGGACACCCCCACATTATCCGAAGCGGTTCCCAATACGCTGATCGTTCCTGAGACCGTGGCCCCGTTGGCTGGAGATGTGATGGAGATCGTAGGCGCGGTGGTGTCGGGAGGCCCCTGGGGCCTTGGGCCGTAAAAAGGAGGGGGGAGACCCCTTTCCAAAGCTCCTAGGTCCGGCGCGGCACCCGCGAAATTGTCGTTGATGTTGGGTATAATCTGTCCTCTGTCAATCGAAGCCGCGTTGCTGACCAGAGTAAAATCGAAGTCGGCTGTGCCGTAATGAGTGACGGCTCCGACAGGTTCGGGAGCAGTGACCCACTCGCTTCGGCCATTGGTCCTGACGGAGTGTCTTTCATTCCCTGTTTGGGAGCAAAAGTCCCGGGTGGCGGAAGGCGTGTCACAGGAGGCGTTGATGGTGTCATAATAGGCACCGCTAAACCACAATATGTTCGTGGAACCATGAGGATAGAAGCCGTCATAATCTAAATCCTCCATCCGACCGGTGGTGTCCATCACAGCTCCACCGCTCCCATAAATGAGGTTATTTCGAAAAATAAAGTTAGACCAATCTCCCCCGTAGAATCCTCGGCCCTCGCCGGCTGAGGAGTTGTGAAAAAGAAGAACTCCAGACGGACCAGATTCTCCCGGGTAATCCGGATGGAATTTATAAGGGGACCGGTCGATGTTGAACTGCTCGTTCCGGAATATGTAAACAGGACCGCCATAAGAAGGCTGCACGCTGATCCCATCGTAGGAGCTCGCGATCTTGTTCCGGAAAAGCCTGGTGTTTCTGAGCGAAGCATCCATCTCCACGGCGTCATCGGTGGCGTCCAGCAATATGTTGTTGTGAAAATCCCATGAAATGCAGTTGAGGTCGGTCATGCAGGCTTCATCAATAGTAATGTTATCCCACCAGGCTTGAAAGTAGTTGTGGCAGATGATATGTCCGGGACCTCCAATGTCCACATTGTAGGAAGGACCGTAGCCTCTAGTGCGGTCCAAGTAAAGTTCAGGCCCTATAATCGTGTTGTCGCAGATGTAGGCGGCTGAACTCTTGTCGATGAGAATGGATCGGGTTTTATCTGTTTCGGTGCCCTGCGGAAACTGGTTCATTTTAGTGTTCCGGATGACCATTCCCACGGAGCCGGTAGCCCGGATGGCTTGCTTGGCTTTGATGATAGTCAGATTTTCCAGAAAATTGTATTTCCTGTTGGAGAAATTGAGAAAGAAATTTCCTCCGGAGCTTGTGCCGTCCAAGACTACTGAGGCTTGGTCTTCTCCTTTGAAGACAATGGGATTCGATTCGGTTCCATCTTTCGTAAAAATGACCGGTCCACTGTAAGTTCCGGCTCTCAGAATAAAGGTGTCCCCCGGCTGTGCGGCCGCACTGGCTGCTGCCAGACCTCGGAATGGATCGTTGGAACTGCCCGTGCCACCTCCGCTCCCTGGGATGACATAGAGCGTTCTAGAGTTGGATGCCATCGGTTCTTTGCGGGTTCTTGCGGTCAAGATCTGTTGGGCGCTTCCTCCATCCGGATCACTCAGAGTCAATCGGACCTCATAAGAGGTGTCCGGAGTGAGATCTAATATGCTTCCCGCGAGAAGATTTCCCGGTCTGAGCGTTCCCGCATAAAAACTGCGGTCTTCAACTCTTAAAAAAGGAAGAGCGTTTTTCCATGGGCCTGAACCGTCTTGACGGTACTCCACCTGAACGGCGCAGTTGCGGTTGTCATCTCCCGTGATGTACCAGGCAAACGCCAAGGACATAAGAGTAGGAGGGTCGATCACGAAATTGGTGGGAGTACAGGAGTTGGTTATATTGACCGTGAAATTAACCGAGGCGATGCTGGATGTGTTGCCTGCCGCATCCCGGGACCTAGCCGAAACGCTGTGAGATCCATTGCTTAAAGTCCCCAAGTTCTTGGTCCAGTTATTAGTGCCTGATGCGGGGTTGTAGGTTCCTCCATCCAGAGCCACCTCTACCAACGACACCCCCACATTATCGGTAGCAGTGCCTGAGATTGTAATCGGGCTGGCCACCGTAGAGCCATCGACAGGAGAAAGGATGGCCACGCTGGGGGCCGTCGTGTCGGGGGGACCACCCCCCCCTTGGTACTCAAGCGCTCCCATATCGATTCGGGAACCGCCACCGGAAGGAACGGGATAGGAGGGATCGCCAGCGTCGATGCAAGGGCTGTTGGATTGAAGATTAAAGTTTAAAGTCGGTAAGCTAACAAAAAGAGGATTGGAGTTGATGGAGTTTGTATCATGAGAGGAGTTTTTCCAACCCGTGAGGGTGTTGTAAGTCGCTCCCCCGTAAACAATAAGAGTGCCTCCATCTTCTCGGTAAAAGTTGTTGTAGTCTCCAGTATAATTCAAGGCAGGTGAGCTCCAGGCAGCCCCGTTCCTGGTGTAGACATTGTTGTTGACCACGACTACAGCGCCGACTCTATCGGACCAAAATCCTATTCCATTTTCCGCCACGATTGTGTTGTTACTAAAATAAGATAGCGTGTTTGATTGGAATATTCCATCGATCACAAAGGCTCCAAGCCCGGAGGTGTTAACATGGATGAGGTTTCCCTCAAATCGATCGTTCCCCAGGGTGGTCATCAGTCTAACCCCTCCGGAGCTTCCATTGTAAACACTTGGTGTCAGAAAGAACTTATTGTTTTTGATGAGATTGTCATGGCCCCAGGGGAAGCCATTCCCCGGTTGATTAAACAGCATGGCATAGGTTCCATCGGAATGAATTTCATTCCCGATCAGTTCATTATGGGTTGAGCCATCTCGAATGTGGAGGGTATATCTTTCGGGGGCGGTGGGGTTTGCACCCGAATCCCAGTAGCCACCGGTATAGGAGAAGTAGTTGTTGTAGAATTTCATATAATGGGAGTAGTGCATCTGGAGAAGGTTTCCGGTACCACCCATGGTGGCGGTGTTGTTTTCAAAAAGGTTGTTGTAGGCGTAGAAAATCCGGATGAAGCGAGCATCGTAAGGATTGCTGCCCGTTAATTTATTTCCACGAAACACGTTGCCGGCGTTTTCCTTAACGCTTCCCCCAGTAATGGCTGGGCCAGCTCCTAAATTCTGTATGGCGGCATATCCGCTACCGGCATTGATCACATTGCCTTGGATGGTGCTGCTGCTGACGACTTGAAGCACCAGGCCCGTAAAGGTGGAGTTCAAGACCTGATGATTATTGGAGTATTCCAGATTTATCCCACCGGGCAAATTGATGTTTTTGATAATAGTTCCGCTATAACCTATCCAACTATTGCTGGGATTGTCCCATTTGTAGTTACTGATTTCAGCGTTCCCAGTGATGGTGTGCCCTTGACCATCGAGGATGATGTTGTTGGCTCTAATGTCGAATCCTCCGCTGGCCCCCGTGATATTTGAGGTGACGCAGTAAGTGGCTCCCGCTTGGCTGAGGGTGGCCGGCAAGGAAGTGATGTTAATATCACAGGGCGTTTGGGCTTGAGTGATTGAGAGATGACCCGTGAGGAGTGCAACTGCAAACCATCCGTAAGTCCTGGCGCTGAGCTTGATGGTTGTGTTTTTCATTACAAAGATGAGTGTAAAGGATAGGAATAAGGTTTACCTGAAGAATTGATTAAGAAAGGATGAAGTTATAGAGGAATGATTGAAGATTATTTGATCAGAAGGAGCGGAACGGACTCCGAACCTTGCTGGCCCTGGGTCTGAATGATGTAGAGTCCCGCCTCGGGCAGTTTGTCTTGAGTACTCTGAAGGTGAATGACTAGGGGACTGCCGCTCTTGTTGGCTTCCATCAGGGTGGACCCGTTGATCCTTAAGATTTTGGCGTTCTCCACAGAATCATCAAATTGGAGCGCCTGGTTATATCCCTGAGCGGGACTGACCACCAAAGCCTTGATCTTGCCATCGGAACTGGAGGCTTCGGCCTCGTCGTTGACCGTGACCACTCCTTGTGGGGATGAGCTATTGAACCGGACCAGGGAAACTGGGGTGGCCTTCCTTCCGATTCGAGATACGCCGATCACATTGGAGACCCCCACATTCCCCGAAGTGTCATAGGCCTTGGCCTGAATCTGGACAGAAATAGTGTACATGGGCCAGGAGAGGGTGATGTTAAAAGAGGCTTGAGCAGGATTTAAGATTTGGGTCATGGCCAGAGAACCATTGGCCCAAAGCTCAACCTTGGAAACAGCCATATTGTCTGAGCCGGTGATATTGACAGAGACTGGGGATTTGACCTTGGAGC
>JACQJM010000032.1 GCA_016205045.1 Elusimicrobiota bacterium
TCCCTCATCCCTCATCCCTCATCCCCTTTTTCCCGCTTATTACTCTGGTCTCTCTGTCTCATCTTCCTGGCTCCTCTTTTTTGGATGGTGTCTACGGCCATTAAAGACCCTTCAGAATTAATGTCGGTTCCCCAAAGATTTTGGCCTCGGCATCCCACACTCGTGAATTTTGTGAAGGCGGTTCAGTCCATCCCTTTTTTCCTTTACTTAAAAAACACGGTGGTAATCGCTTTGGTTTCTTCATTCGGAGTTGTTTTGTCTTGCACCCCGGTGGCTTATGCTTTGGCGCATATAAATTTCCCCAAAAAGAGACTGCTGGAGACCTTGATTTGGTTTACGATGTTCCTGCCCTTTCCCGTAGTGATGGTTCCTTCTTTTCTTGTTTTTGCCAAACTTAAATGGATCAATACATTTCTTCCTTTGACGGTGCCCCTATTTTTGGGAGGGAGCGCCTACTCCATTCTCATGCTTAAGCAGTTTTTCAGAAAAATCCCCCAAGAATTAATTGATGCCGCCCGCATGGAAGGAGCCAGTGAATGGAAAATTTTGTGGAGTTTGGTGGTGCCTCTGTCTAAAAATTCTTTGGCGGTTATCTTTCTTTTACATTTTCTTTATTCCTGGAATGATTTTTTGGCGCCGCTTATTTATCTCCAAGATTCCTCTCACTATACCCTCGCTCTAGGGATTCAGATGTATCGTTTGAATAGTTACTATGTCGATTGGTCTTTGCTTATGGCGGCTTCTTGCATCCTGGTTTTGCCCAGTGCGCTCATTTTCTTTTTCGTGCAAAGGACTTTTGTGCAGCAGAATCTATTGGCCGGAATTAAGGGGTGAGGTCGAAAAATGTGATGGGGAAAAATTGGAAAGCGTTAAAATCAATTTTTGAGATTGAGATTTCTCGGGGGACTAATTTTCTTCTCGGATTGGACTTTGATGGAACTCTGGCCCCTTTGCGTCGGAGGCATGATTTTTCTGCATTGCCGCCAAGAATGAGGAATCTGCTTGGGCGGTTGTCCCTTAAACGTTCTTTGACGATCGTTATTGTGAGCGGGAGGAGACTAGAAGATCTAAAGCGGCGGGTGAGAATCCCTCGAATTTATTACATCGGCAACCACGGGATGGAAATTCTAGGACCCCAAGGTCTATGGATTCATTCTAGAGCCCCTGTGTGGAAACATACGTTAAAGAGTCTGGTATTTCCTTTCCATGAAGTTCTAAAACATTTTTCTGGGGCTTACCTCGAAAACAAGGGAATTGCTTTCAGTTTCCACTATCGCGGCCTTTCCAGAGAACTTTCTCCTTATCTGCTCCGCAGGCGTTTGGCTGATGTTCTTAGACCCCATCGAAAACTATTCAGAATTTTGTCTGGAAAGAAGGTGTGGGAAATTCGATCGAGGGAGCCTTGGAATAAGGGGAAGGCTCTGTTGAAATTGGCGGGTCAAATTCATGGTTCGAGAAAAATTATTTTAGTGGGAGACGACATTTCAGATGAGGAAGGGTTTCGGTCGCTGGGCAACCGCGGGGTTACGGTTCGGGTGGGTCCCATGGAAAGAACTTCAGCGCGATTTGAATTTAAAAGTATTAAGGAGGTGGAAACCTTTTTAATGTTTCTGGACCGACTATGCCATTAAGCTGGGTGAGAGCCAAAGAGCCGTTTCGTTTTTTTAGCCGGTTGAGTTTGACCATCATCACTGGAAAAAAAGTAAAAAATGTCCGCGAACTTTTAGATGAGATTAAGCAAGCCCCGGATGGCGTGATCTACCAGCACACGCACCGTTTTTTGCAGGAGTATCAATATTGGATCCACGAGCCCCCCAACGATTTCTCTATTTGGGTCAGTCAGGCTTTAAAAAATGAGACCCTGGGGGAAAAGCTGAGCGCCATCGATACGGTTCGATATCGTTCTTTGCAGGATTTAAGACAGGCACTCGTCACCACCCTCGAAAAATATTTTAAGCAAGGAGGACAAGATAGGGAGGCCTTGGAGGGAGAAGAATTTTCTTTATTGCAAACGGTTCGATTTTCTTTGCCCACCACTTACCAGGCCCAGGATCTTTTGGAGTTTCGCGATATTCTAAAAAAAATAAGCCTTTCCAGCCTTTATTTGCATGTCTTCGAGGCCAGGTTGAGACCTCCTTTGGGCAAGGATGATTTTTCTCACTGGTTGGAAGGAGAATTAGAAGAAAAAGGATTGGCGAAACAGATGGCTAAACTAAATCCCTATACCCAAACTTTGGAAGGGCTTCGTCAGGAAATTTTAGCCATGCTGGACAGGAGAATTGCGGAGTTCCATGGCTAGACTGGAGGAGTACCGAGACATTATAGGGCCGCAACTCTTAGAAGAGTTGGAGATGCTGGCCCAGCGCCTTCAGGGCAAGACCATGCTTCACGTGAATTCCACGGCGGTGGGTGGGGGTGTCGCGGAGATTTTAAATCGTTTGGTCCCTTTGTGCAACGATCTGGGACTAAAGACGCGCTGGGAAGTGATCAAGGGGGGTGAAGACTTTTTTGCGGTCACCAAAAAATTTCACAATGCGCTGCATGGAGATGCTCAGATCATTTTGCCTAAGGATTACCAAGTCTATGAGGAAACGGTGGATCGCAATCTTTCAGAAATGTCTCTGGAAGCGGATGTTTTCCTCATTCACGATCTTCAGCCAGCCGCCTTAATCAAAAGAAGGAGTAAGGATTCCCGCTGGATGTGGCGCTGCCATATCGATCTCTCCCATCCTCAGAAAGAGGTTTGGGATTTTTTGCGGCCTTACATAGAAAAGTATGATGCCTGTGTTTTCTCCGCCCCTCAATTCTCGCAGAAACTGACTATTCCTCAGGTGCTGATCCCTCCCTCCATTGATCCCTTGAGCGACAAAAATAGAGAGCTGGAGGAGTCGGAAGTTTCCAAAATTTTGGATCGGTTAAACATCCCTACGGATAAACCCTTGGTCACTCAAATTTCCCGCTTTGACCGTCTTAAGGACCCTTTAGGGGTCATTGAGGCTTTTCAGGGGATTCGGCCTTATTTTGAAGCCAGACTTCTTTTGGTGGGAGGGTCTGCTGCGGACGACCCTGAAGGGGCCCAGGTCTACCAGGAAGTGGTGGAAAGGGCGAAAGGAGATGAGAGTATTCTAGTTCTTTCCTTGCCTCCCACAAGCCATCTGGAAATTAATGCCATTCAACGAGCGTCCACCATTATCCTTCAAAAATCTTTAAAGGAAGGCTTCGGTCTTACCGTAACAGAGGCTCTTTGGAAAGGCAAACCGGTCATCGCTAGCGCAGTGGGAGGGATTTCTCAACAGATCATCCATAAACATTCGGGAATTTTGGTGCATTCTATCGAAGGAACCACCTACTGGATCCAGCGTCTTCTTCAGAAACCGGAGTTCGCCAAAAAACTAGGAGAAAATGGACGCGAGCATGTCCGCAATAACTTTTTGTTGACGCGTCACTTAAGAGATTATCTGCTGCTGTTTCTTTTTGCTCAGACGCGGGAAGATGAGTTTATCCGACTTTAATGGCGTTGTAACAGTTTATTGAGGGATTCCGCCACGTCTTTAAGCTCGTCGTTTTTACGGAGAACAATAACTTCCGGAGATTTACCTCGCAAAGTCTCATCGATGGCTTTTTTGATATGGTAGATGGGACCTGCCAGACGATGGGAATAGAAAAGGCCCAGTAATCCACTGATGCAGAATCCTAAGATCCCAGCGATAAATAAAGCTGGAATAGCGATTTCGTGGCGTTTTACGGCTACCGGGTCGGAACCAAGCACATCCTTCACAAAAAAATAGGTTCCTTGGCTCGATTTGTCCTGATAGATCACAAAGCTTATTGTGATAAGGTAGGTAGCGATGTTGGATAAAAACATCAGAATCCCGCCGTACATAATCATGCGAGTTTGAAAGCCAGGTTGTATCCAGTACTTTTTTCTTTGAATCATAAAATCCTCCTCCTCCTCCTCCTCAGGTGCGTCAACGAGTAATTTTTATCGATTTCATTATTTTTAATGTGGGGTGGCCCGTTTTTGCGGCCCGGAATAAATAGAAGTAAACCCCCGTTTGTTGTCCTAGAGCTCCTTTCCAAGAATATCGGTAGATGTACTTTCCTCCGGATGCTTTTGTGGGTTTTTTAAAATCTCTGGTGTGTATGGGGATTAGGTTGAGGCTGTAGATTCTGAGCTCAACGGTATCGGCCAGCTGGGTGAGTTCTGCATAGAAAGTAGGAGTGACATGGCTGGGGACGGGGTTGGGGTCTACATAGACTTCTCCCCATTCAAAAAAACGAGTAGAGTTGGGAGTTTGAGGCGTTTGAGCAAAGAGAAGGGAAAGGCTTACGGTCCCTAAGATGGCTGTAGGTGTCATGGTTCGGAAATGCTCATCCTCCTCGTAAGTGTAACAGACGGGATGGGAATGTCAAGGGAAGGACCCACACCCCACACGATCCAACACGATCATTCCCCTTGAGGCAGTTTGCTATAATCATCCTCATGGAAACAATCTCTCCTATCGAGAATTCCTCCCTGGAAGAAATAGAACATAAATTCCATAGAACCCGTGAAGCGAGCGAGATTTGGAAGAAGTACCCTCTTTCTGAACGCATAAGGCTTCTTCGGCTTGTTTGGAATCAAATTTTGAAACGCAAAGAGGATTTGATTGCGGTCCTTCATCAGGAAACGGGAAAACCAGTCGACGAGATCGAAACCATAGAAATTGGAGGAATCAATTTTATTTTCAAGTATTTCTCTCGAAATGCTTCTAGAATTTTAAGGGACCAACCGGCTCCCGCTCCGTGGATATTCTTTAATAAGAGGGCTTATATCCGCTATGTTCCTAGAGGGGTAGTGGGATTAATTACTCCATGGAATGTCCCCTTATTGACTCCTTTTGGGGATGCCATTCCAGCCTTAATTGCCGGGAATGCGGTGGTGCTTAAGCCTTCCGAGTGGACCTCTCAAACGGCTCTTTTTATTGAAAGAATGTTTATTTCTTCCGGATTGTTTCCCGATGGTCTATTTCGAGTGTTGGTGGGAGATGGCAAGGTGGGTGAAGCTGTCATTGAGCGTTCCGATATGGTGGTTTTTACGGGCTCCACACGAACGGGTAGAAAGGTGGCCATAAAGGCGGCGGAGCTGCTCAAGCCTGCGGTATTAGAGATGGGAGGGAAGCATCCTATGATTGTTTTAAAAGATGCTTCTCTCCAAAGAGCGGTGAAAGCAGCGGTGTGGGGAGGCTTGGCTAACTGCGGGCAGTTGTGTGTAGGGGTTGAAAGGATTTTTGTGGAAAATGAGATATATCCTTCTTTTGTGGATATGGTTCGTCAAGAGGTGCAAACCTTAAGGCAAGGGCTTTCCATAAGCGAGGAAGTTGATTTGGGCCGTCTTATTTTTCCTTCTCAGTTGGAGGTAATTCGATTGCATCTGGAGGATGCTAAGGAAAAAGGGGCAGAGGTAACGGGGGGGGATATTCTTGATGATAAGAAATTGATGATCCGGCCTGCCGTGGTAGCCAATGCGCGGCCAGATATGTTGGTGATGCAACAAGAGACCTTTGGGCCCGTACTGCCTATTATGCCGGTCTCTTCTCCGGAGGAGGCTTTGCATCTGGCGAACCTGAGTCCTTTAGGCCTTTCCGCGAGTATTTGGACTTCGGATATCTCCAAAGCGGAGAACCTGACCCGTCATATTGAGGCGGGGGTTATCGGAATTAACGATTTACTTTCTCATTATGTGATTTGTTCTTTGCCCTTCGGCGGTTTCAAGCAAAGCGGTTTTGGGCGCAGACACGGTGAGGAGGGCTTAAGACAGTTCTGCCAATCTCAATCTGTGTTGATTCATGAATGGCCCTCTCAAGCTCCGGAATTGTGGTGGTTTCCTTACGAACGCTGGAAGACTCGTCTTATTTCCTTTCTCAACCGATTAGCCTGAAATCCCCAGTCGGACCTTATGTCCCGACTCAAAGAGTCGTATAAAAATGTGCCTGCCTGCCGGCAGGCAGGCACCTGGAGATTTCGTCGCAAAGCGGCCTCACTTGCCAGGATGGATATCGCAGAAGCAGATGTCTGGCAAGTGAGGGGCGACCCCTCACTTTGGCCGCTAAACATCTCTGATCTAGCTTCGCGGCAAAGTGAGGCCCAGACTTGTCCCTCACTTGGGTCAAGTGATGGGAGGGTGAATTCTTCAGTGGAACTGAAGAATTCAGGTTAGCTTGAGCTATAGCTCCAGCAACAGCCCTTCTCTGGCCATGTCACACTGAAGGGGCCCTTTTCGATCGCGAATGATGTTCTGGGCCTTGGCTAAAATCTTGTCTAAGACCTCATCAGAATAGGAGGGATTGTGGTGGAAGAAAATAAGTTTTTTGATTTTAGCATTATCGGCCAGTTCTAAAACGTTGAAGGCGCTAGAGTGCCCCTCATTCTTGTGTTTAAGGTAGTCTTCTTCCGTGTATTGGGCATCATGAATGAGCAGGTCCGCACCCTGACAAAAATCGGATAATTTCTCATCATAGTCTTGAAGCGCGGTCACATCTTCTCCATATACTTCGCTGTCCGGGCAATAAATGATTTTTTTCCCACCGATTTCGAATTTAAATCCTAAGGTGGTGGAGGGGTGGTTGGAGTAGAGGGTGTGTAGTTTCACTTGGGGCACCAGTTCATAGGAGTCTTCCAGCAGTTCGTAGATGTCTATTTGAGATTTGGGAGGATGGGGAATGGAGGAGAAGGATCCATAAAATACATCTTGGATCAAGGTTTGAAGATTTTTTTCGGGGTCGTTGGCGCCTCCCACATGAATTTTATAGCCCTGCTGTTGAGCGCAGGGGAATGCGCCTAAACCCAGGATATGATCCATGTGAAAATGAGTGAGTAAAATCCACATTTCTTTAGGGCCGTTACGTTTTAAAATCTCGTTTCCTAGGGGAATAATTCCGCTTCCCGCATCCAAGATGAATAAGCCATGGGGAGTTTCCAAAGAAACACAAGAGGTTTGGTGGCCATACTGGGAAATTTGATTGGGGATAGAAGCGGAAAGTCCGCGACACCCCCAGATTCGGAGTTGGATATTGCGAGGGAGAAGGGCTGTCGGACCGGAGTTTTTAGGCTCCTGGGTCAGCACGGGAGCCGTGGGAACTATTCCCGAGTCTCCTGTTTTAACCAACCGCTGGATCTGTTCCGCAAAGGTCTTAACGTCGTAAGGTTTTTCAATGAAAAGATCCGCTCCCATTTTATAGGCTTTTTGTTTGTCCATCAAAAAAGACTTGCCCGAAACCATGGCCACCTTGATTTTTTTCATCTCGGGGTCTTTTTTAATGGTTTTAAGAAGAGTGATCCCATCGATCCCGGGCATCATCACATCCATCACCATGGCCTTGGGGGTATTTTTCCGCACTAAGGAAATGACCTCTTCGCTATCCATGGTCAATTCCGCTTTTAAGCCTGCCTCTAGGAGTAGATTCAGGGTGAGTTGGCCGACAATGGGATCGTCTTCCACGATCAACACGTCCAGCATATCCGGAGGCATGGGGAAATTCTATAATATTTGAAGTATGAGAATCATTGCGGGCAAATTAAAAGGACGAAGGATTCTTTCCCTGTCTAAAAAGTCAGGGTTGAGGCCCATGATGGCCAGGATCCGGCAGTCGTTGTTCGATATCGTTCGCACCAAAGTCCCTGGTTCTTACTTTCTAGATCTTTTTTCTGGTACGGGATCGGTGGGACTGGAAGCGCTCTCTCGGGGAGCCCAAAAGGTTTTGTTTTTAGATTTGAGTCCTCAATGCTTGAAAGTGATTGAGAAAAATGTAGATCGGGCTGGTTTTCGAGAAAAATCTCTCTTGGTGCGGGGAGATGCTAGAAGCAGTCTAAAATGGCTGTTGCATCGAACGGAGAGAGTTCCTTTTGATCTTATTTTTTTAGGTCCTCCGTATTGGGAGGCCAGTAAGTATCCTCATCTAAGACAAAACAGAAAGGAGGTGAATCCCTCAGAAGCAAGGCCGAGTCCTAACAGCGTATCGAGCCGGGCCGCTATCCCTTGGTCACACTCCCCCGGTGTTACACCGGGGTCCCACAGGCCCGCCCCTTTAAAAGTGGTGGGGGAAATTCTGCAGCAGATTGTTTTGGGTGAAATTCTGGCTCCAGAGGGATGGGTGGTGGCCCAGCACCATAGGAAGGAAGTCCCCCTGGTTCCCGAATCTTTGGAAATGTTTCGGCAAACGAAGTATGGAGACAACATGCTAAGTTTTTTTAAGTACAAAGATAAGAGGGCTTAGGGCTCGATAAGGAATAATTGGCATAACTCGGAGGCTCAGGTTTGATCCCATTTCTAGACCGTGCCGTAAGGAGAACGTCTTTGGGCACGGTCCCTGGCCCCATTTTCCATACGGCCA
>JACQJM010000030.1 GCA_016205045.1 Elusimicrobiota bacterium
AACTTAGAACCTAGAACTTAGCACTTAGAACCTTGGGCCTCATGCTTAACTATCTATTGCACTTCCTCTTTCCTCGGACCTGCGGTCATTGCCACCGCGACTTAGTTTCCCAAACACAAAACCCTCTCTGTCCCACTTGTTTTGAACAGCTTCAGCTCATCGTTCCATTTTTAGATTCTGCTACTATAAGTTTTGCTCCACAAAATTTATACTGCCAACGCTGTGGCATTCCCCTCCCTCATGGGGGAGCTCACTGCCATGCCTGCCGCGGAAAACGTTTTTTCTGCGACAACATCCGCTCTGTGTTTCTGTTTACTCCGCCCCTTCAATCTTTAATTCACCGGTTCAAATATGAAGACAGAAAATCTTTGGCTCAGCCTCTGGGGGAATGGATGGGGAGTGCCTTTAAACAATACCCTGAGCTACAGGACACGGAAATTCTTATCCCGGTGCCCCTGCATGCCCAACGAGAGAAGAAACGAGGCTTTAACCAATCCCATTTGTTGGCCGCAATTCATTCCCAAAACACGGGGCTTCCCCTTTCCAAGATTCTGACGAGGATAAAGCCCACTCCTCCTCAAGTGAAGCTTTCCAAAACTCAGAGGATAGAAAATGTTCAGGAGGCATTTGAACTGCACGACACGGAAAGCATTAAGCACAAGAAAGTTTTACTCATTGACGATGTTTGCACCACGGGGGCAACGCTGGAGGAATGTGCGCGGGTACTGAGGCGGAAAGGTCACGCCAAGAAAGTATATGCTCTTACACTGGCTAGGCAGATATAAGAGGCTAGAGGCTCCTAGCCAAAAAAACGGCGCCACCAACTCTTTTTGGCCGCAGGGGGGTGTGCTTTTTCAACCTTCTCTTCAGGAGGAGGAACGTAATAAGGCAGCGTAAAGTAAAAAATAGAACCTTTTCCTTCCTCGCTGTCGACCCACATCAAACCCTTGTGAAGGTGAACCAACGCTTGAGCGATGGCCAGACCCAGCCCCGTCCCTTCCACGTGTTTCTCCCCGCTGGCAATTTGGACAAATTTCTCAAATACGCGCCGCAGCTCTTCTTTGGGAATTCCCCTTCCCGTATCCTGGACGGAAAAGACTGCAAAACCACGATATTTTCCTTCTCCTCTCCTAGCCGCAATCGCAATCGTACCACCCGCAGGAGTGAACTTAATCCCATTGGAAATAAGATTGGTCAAAATTTGAACCACTCGCCGGCCATCGGCCAGCACCATGGGAAGGTTAGGTTCTACAGAATCCAGCATGTTGAGTCCCTTCTTTTTGCCCCAAGCTCTCAATCCCTCCACACCCTCCTGGATCAAGGCGCTCACTTGACTAGGAACGGGATACACATTCATTTGACCCGACTGTATTTTGGAAAAATCCAGAATATCGTTGATCAAAGTGGCCAGACGCTCACTGTTGCGAATGGCGGTGGAGAAAACGCGAGTCTCATCGGAACCCATTTTGCCTGTAAACTGTTCCTTGAGCATATCCAGAGCGGATCGAATAGAAGTCAAGGGTGCCCTCAACTCATGCGTCACGTGAGCAATAAAGTCCTGCTGCAGATTCAATACCTGTTTGTACTTGGCCACATCCGGAAGAGTCATGTAGGTTCCCACCAATTTCCCTGACTCCGTCTGAACCAAGGCGGTGGCAGCCCTGAGAGCTTGGGCAAGCTCATCTTCCGAAGCGACTTGAACCTCTTTGGAGATAGGCCGGTCGCTGGGGGCCTCTATTTCTTTGGACAAGGTCACCATCTGCTCATCCTTCTTGACGCCTTGCATCACGGGCTTGCCGGCAGCCTCCGCCAGGCGTTTGCCGGTGATTTCCTCCGCAGTCGGGTTCATCATCAGCACATTGCCCTGATTGTCCACCACCACCACACCTTCCGCAATCTTGGTCAACACCTGATCGGTGCGTACTTGTTCGTTGGTAAGTTTGGTTTTCTCCCGCTGGAACGTCTTGGTCACCTCTTGGATGCGCCCCTCCACTTCCCGGCGAAACTGGGCCAAGACCTTTTCGTAAACCTGCTTCCTATCCTGCTCCCCCTCCACCGCCTTCTGCACCAATTTTTCCACAGACTTTTCAAAGGGAAGCTCTTCCAACTCCTGGAACCACTTGCCGTTGGAGGAGCCAGAAATTTTAGAAGGGGCCGGCTGAGATCCTGTTTCCAGAACAGGCTCATCGGATTTCTTCTCCACCTTGGCATAAATAGCCTCATTGGTCCTGATGTGGGAAATGGAGTTTTCTCTCAAGAAATCCTTAACATTGATCTGTTTGGCCACTTCCGGTTTCAAGGTGACCAACCCATAGAAGGAAGAAAGTTCCGCCACGCTCAACCCTTTGGCAAAAGTCAGACTATGCAGCCGATACCGATTAAATAGGGTGCGGATCGCTCCCGGAATCTGACTCAGCGCACAAACCACCTTCCCATTGGCTAAAAACTTATCCCCCTCTATAGCGAAAACCAGTTCATCCGCTTCCACCTCATCCAAAGAATCTTCAATCAGTTGGTACGTCTCTTCCAAAGATCGAACGACCGTAGGATGATTGACCTGATACAAGGTGATCAATCCCATGGTTTTTCCCAAGGACTTCAATATATTTAGGCACGCCTGTTGCAGTTCTTCAGCCATATTAAATAAGGGTGGGACTACGGAAATTGCACCATAAAACTACAGCCTAAGCAAGTTAGGAGATTTCATCGCTTGGGTCGCATTCCGCGTATCAAAAACCAAACGAGCCTTCTTTACCACCCACTTATAATCCAGGTTGCTGTGTCCCGTGAGGATCACCGCGCAGTCCGCCGAGCGCAGTGCCTTCTCGGTCAATTTTTGAGAAGAAAAATGCTCCTTTCCCAAAGAGACCGAAGGAACAAAGGGATCGTGATAGGCAATTTCTGCCCCCGATTCCAACAATAACTTCATGACATCCAGGGCAGGTGATTCCCGGTGGTCCGACACATCTTTTTTGTAAGCTACTCCCAACAAAAAGAGCCGACTTCCTTTTAAGGCACGGCCTCTCTGATTCATGATTTCCGATAATCGTTGAACCACATGGCGGGGCATGGAGCTGTTGATGACTCCCGCCAATTCGATAAAACGCGGTTCGAAATTGAGCGCCTTCATCTTCCAAGCCAAGTAATGGGGATCAATAGGAATGCAATGTCCTCCCAGCCCTGGTCCTGGATAAAAGGACATGAATCCAAAGGGTTTAGAGGAAGCGGCCTCCACAATTTCCCAGACGTTGAGCCCCAAACGGTGGCACATCAAGGCGATCTCATTGATGAGACCTATATTGACCGCCCTGAATGTATTTTCCAGCAGCTTGACCATCTCGGCCGCCTCCGTGCTGGAAACAGGGATCACCTTCTCCACCACTTGACCGTAGAGGAGAGCCGCCATCTCAGTACAAGCGGGAGTCACCCCACCCACCACCTTGGGTGTATTCCGGATTTTGTAGACCCGATTCCCCGGATCCACGCGTTCCGGAGAAAATGCCAAGTAAAAATCCCGTCCCACTCGAAATCCATTTTTCTCAAATAGGGGCAACAATAACTCCTGGGTCGTCCCTGGATAGGTGGTGCTTTCTAAAATAATCAGTTGTCCGGCCTTCAAGCGCTTGTGCACTTGCTCCCCTGCCGCTAAGATGTAAGAGACATCCGGATCCCGGCTTTTCCTTAAAGGGGTGGGAACGCAGATAATCACCGCATGCTGCGCAGACAAATCTTCAAAGGTCTGCCGGGCCGTGAATCGGCCCGCGGAGATCATTTCCTTTAAAAAACTGGATTCTACATCTAGAACATAGGATTGGCCTTTCATCAGAGACTGAACGCGCCGGGGATCCACATCAAACCCCGTCACGCTGAATCCTTTCCGAGCAAATTCCAGGGCCAAAGGAAGCCCCACATACCCCAAGCCCAATACCCCGATCTTAGCCTGATGTTCCTGAATAATTTTTTTTATTTTTTGCACAAAAGCACTCTACACAACGGTAGGAAAACAGCCGTTCCTTCTAATCCAACCTTTAAATCATAGAACTAACCTGGTGCACATTATTATACAACTCTTTAAATCGGGACATAAGGTGGGTGGGGTGTGGGGTTGCCTAGTATCCCTTACGTAAGATACAATGATGACCCTCAAATTCTCATGAAAAAACATAACATTTGCGTTATTGGCACCGGCTATGTAGGCTTGGTCACAGGGACCTGTTTGGCAGAATTGGGAAACTGGGTCGTCTGCGTGGATTCTGATTCCAAAAAGATCGCCCTGCTTAAATCGGGAAAACTTCCCATCTATGAACCGGGTCTGGACAAACTTGTGCACAAAAATACGAAGGCGGGGCGGCTTCATTTTTCCGGATCTATTTCTGAAGGAATTCAGTTCAAAGGCCGTCCGGCTGAAATCATTTTTATCGCGGTTGGAACCCCTCCCCGCCAGGATGGTTCGGCCGATCTCTCCAACATCGAGTCCGTCGCAGAGCAGATCGCCAAGAATATTAAGACCTATACCCTGATTGTGGAAAAATCCACAGTCCCCGTGGAAACGGGGGAATGGATCAGCAGAACCATAGAAAGAGCAAACACCCAGAAAATCCCTTTCGATGTGGCCTCCAATCCTGAATTCTTAAGAGAAGGGTCTGCCGTCCACGATTTCCTCCATCCCGACCGGGTGGTTCTGGGTGTGTCTTCTAAACAAGCGGAAGCTTGGCTCAAGGATATCTACTCCCCTCTGAAATCCCCCATCCTAGTGACGGATATTAAATCGGCGGAGTTGATCAAGCATGCCTCCAACTCTTTTCTGGCGGCTAAGATTTCGTTCATCAATGCGGTGGCCAATGTGTGCGAAAAGGTAGGAGCGGACGTGGTTCAGATTGCCCGTGGCATGGGGATGGATAAAAGGATCGGACCCTCCTTTTTGAGCGCCGGAATTGGGTATGGTGGTTTCTGTTTCCCTAAAGATCTGGAGGCTTTCTACTGGATTAGCCATAAAAAGGGGTACGATTTTAAGTTGCTGAAAGTAGTGAAGGACATCAATGAAGAGCAGAAAAACTGGATTTTAAAGCAGGTAGAAGCGGAACTCTGGAACTTAGAAGGAAAGCGTATCGGTGTTTTGGGATTGGCGTTCAAACCCAATACGGACGATCTAAGATTTGCTCCCAGTCTGGAAATTATTCAACAGCTTCTGGAAAGAAAAACTCAAGTCCATGTCTATGATCCTGTCGCCATGCCCAAGGCAAAAACGGTTAGCGGTTATCAAGGAGTGCGTTTCTGCAAAGACGCCTATGAATGCGCTCGAGAGGCTGATGCCCTGGTTCTGGTTACCGAGTGGCCCGAATTTGCCAAGCTGGATTTCAAGAAAATCCGAACGATTATGCATCGCCCCCTCCTCATTGATGGCAGAAATCTTTACGATCCTAAAAAACTACGAGATTTAGGATTTACGTATAAAAGCGTAGGAAGACCGTGAGAATTCTAATAACGGGCGTTGCGGGATTTATAGGAAGTCATCTCGCTGATTATTTACTCAAAAAAGGGCATCGGGTCGTGGGCATGGACAACTTCCTTACGGGCCGCAAGGAAAACATCCAGCACCTCAAAGGAAACTCCAAATTTAAGTTTATCCAGCATAACGTCACCCAGTACATTCAAGTTCCCGGCTCCCTTCAGGCCATTCTCCATTTTGCCAGTCCCGCCAGCCCCATCGACTATCTCAGGCACCCCATTCCCACCTTAAAAGTAGGTGCTTTGGGCACCCACAATGCTCTGGGTCTGGCCAAGAAAAAAAGGGCATTGTTCATGTTAGCCTCCACCTCTGAAATTTATGGAGACCCCCTCATCAACCCCCAACATGAAGGCTACTGGGGGAACGTCAACCCGATCGGGCCCAGAGGAGTCTATGATGAAGCCAAGCGCTTCGCGGAAGCCATCACCATGGCTTATCATCGGAGCCATAAGATTCCGGTGCGGATCGTGCGCATTTTCAACACCTATGGACCTCGCATGCGTCGTGAAGATGGCCGAGCCGTCCCCAATTTTATTTCTCAAGCTTTAATGAATAAATCTATCACGGTCTACGGAAAAGGCAACCAAACACGCAGCTTGTGTTATATCTCGGACTTGGTGGAGGGACTGTATAAGCTCTTAAATTCCAGCCTCAATGAACCGGTCAACATAGGCAACCCTCATGAAATCACCATTCTGAGCCTGGCCAAAATCATCAAAAGACTGACCGGCTCCTCTTCCAAAATCCTGTTCAAGCCCCTTCCCCAGGATGACCCCCAGGTGCGCCGTCCCGACATTCGGCTCGCGCGCCGCAAACTTCACTGGAATCCCAAAATCCTCCTGGAAGAAGGCCTCCGAGAAACCATCCGATACTTCCAGACAGGTAGAAGGTAGTAGGTAGTAGGCTCCATCCTTCATTATTCACATAAATTCACGGCATTATTCGTATTTTATTCGGGTTGGGGTCTCCTCTGGGGAGGACTTGTCCCTCACTTGCCCGCGCCTAGGCGGCGCTATAGATGCACTACGTTAAAGATTTAGGGCGCCGCCATAGCATCGAATGGGGGTAGTCCTTTGGAGAAAGATGCCAGGGAGAGAGAGTCAGTTGAAGAAACACTCTCAAGCATTGGTACACTTGAAGCGTAGAATTCGGGGCAGTCTAGAGTCCCTGGCATCTCCAGAAGGCACGGGCAAGTGAGGGACTTGAAAATTTAACAACTCCCTGTTACGCTTTTTAAAGGGATTAAGGGATTGAGAAATTGAGGAATTAAGATAAGAAATTAAGTTGAAAACTTCCCAATCTTAATCACCTAATCCCCTAATCACTTAATTACTCCACAGGAAAACATCATGGATGAAAAAAGCCCCTCTTTAGACCCTTCCGCCATTACCGATATCGAAACCGCCAAACTCGCCCTCCGATGGGCTATCGAAAAAATTCACGGGTTAGAAGACGAAAACTCCAAGTCCAAAGAGGAACTGGAAGTTCAAATGCGCAATGCCCGCAACATGAGCCAGCAACTAGCCCAAAAAGAAGAAACCTTGAGGCGCTGGCAAACCACCATCCGAACCTGGGAAGAAAATTGGCGCACCCAGTCCACCATGGAAGCTGAGATAAAAACACGTCTGCGCGAACAAATTTTGGAAGAAGAGGAGACCCACTGGAACGAGTCAAGAGGCCGGATGGAATCTGAACTCCAGTCTCTTAAGAAGCAAATCCAGGAAAGACAGGCTGAGGTGGACAGAGTCAAACACAAGGCCTTAGAAGAAATAGAACTCCACCGTCTAAAAAAAGACGAGGAAGTACAAACCATTTTTCGCTCCCACGAAGAAAAATTACTGCTTCGGGAAAAAGAACTTCTGGTGCGGAACACAGAACTCTTGGAGCGGGATGAAGCGGAGCTTCGCCAACGCTATGAACACAAAACCGAGGAGCTCTTCAGCCTCCTTCGATCCCGGGAAGATCAGTTAGCTGCGTTTCGCCAAAAAACGGAAGAAGAATACGCCCGAAAAAGTGGGGAGTTGGAGCAGAATTATGCTCAAAGACTGACCCAACACCAGGCTGAATTTCAGAATGCCATAGAAGAGCAAAAAAAGAGGCTCAACTTGGAACATCAGGAAAAAACCTCTAAGGCCATGGACGCTCTTACGGAAAGGGAGAGAAACCTGGAGCAATCCTTTACCCAAAGAGAGGCGCACCTCTGGTCTAAATATCAGGCCATGTTGGAAGAAGGTCTCTCCAAGAATCGGGAACAGATCAAAGCTGAGTTTGAATCCCTTAGGGTTCATTACCAGAAAAAAGAAGAAGAACTCGTTGCGCTTAGAATTCAACTGGAACAAGAAGCTCGTAAAACTCTGGCGGACCGGGAAGTAAATCTGCGCAAAAGCCATGAGGACCGGGAGGGACAACTCAAGGCCTCTCTGGACCTTTCCCTCGCGAACCGAGAAAAAGATTGGCAGCAGCGGCTCCTGGATGCAGGCCAAGCCTGGGAAGAACGATGGCACTCCAAAGAAAAAGAGCTGTTTCAAAAACACCAGGCAGATCTTCAGGAAAATAACAATCGGTTGTTCGAGGAATTTTCTCAAAAGGAAGCCTCTCTCCGGCAAGCCCTTCACGAAGAACAGGTTCAGTGGCTCAAAAGCCAGCAATCCTCCCTGGAGCAAAGCCGGGCCAAGCTGAGGGAAGAGATGGAAGAGAAGTTAAAAGTCCAGCTCTCCGTCGCCGAGGAAGCGCTCCAAGTTCGAGAAAAAACTCTGCAAGCTCGCACCCACGAATTAGAGAGAGACCTCCGCGCCCAATGGGAGTCCAGGGAAAAGGAAATACAGACTCAAAATGACCGGTGGCTGGCGGATGAGAAAAAGAAACTGGAAAATCTCTTGCGCCTCAAAGAGGAAGAGGTCCGAGCGGACTACCACCAAAAACTAGAGGTGGAAATACGCCGCTGCGCTCAAAAACTGGAAGAGGATGTTAAGATTTCCAAAGATCGATTCGAGATGGAATATAAAGTTAAGGAAGAGAACCTCTCTTTGAGGGCTAAAAACCTTGAAGATGCCTACAAGGCCGCCCAAAAGAAGTTCTATGAGGATCTCAACAACCGGGAAATTGAGCTACAGAAGAAATATCAGTCTTGGGTAGAAGACATCAAACGCCAATCTGACAAAGAATTGGGCAGAAAAGGAGAAATTCTGGAGTCCGACCACAAACAAAAATTGACCCAACTCGAAGAGATCCGCCTGCGAATCGAGAAAGAAGCTAAGGCCAAAGAATCCGAAAGAATTATTGAATACGAGCAGAAAGAGCAGCTGCTCCAGGTTCGGCGCCAGGAGATGGAAGAAAAAAACCGCGAAAAGATGGAGCACCTGGAGCTCACCTGGAACAAAAGAAGTCAAGACCTAGAGCAAATCTACCGGAAAAAGGAAGAAGAACTTCAAGAACAGCGTCAGCAGTCCGCCATGGAGCTGGAGGCCCGGGAATCTGTCCTGACCGAGAAGATCCATCGAGAAGAGGCGCATTTTAAAGGCTCCTGTGAAGAAAGGAAACGAGAATTGGAAAAAGAAGAAGCGGATCTTAAGGAACACATTAAAAAATTGGAAGAGGACCTTGGCAAAAAATGGGAAAGCCATCAGGCAGAATGGCTGACCAAGATGGAGCAAGGTAAAAAAATAGCGGAGGAAAGAAGGCTCCAGGAATGGGAACAAAAGAAGGCGGAGTTAGAGCGCGCCTTTATGGATAAAGAACGTGCCCAACAAGAGATGCATCAAGCCCTCCAGAAACAAACAGAGTCCACCTATTTGGCCAAGGAAAAAGAACTGGCCACCCTTTACGAGGATCGCTACTTTAAAGCTCGCGCGGAACTGGACGACAGCTATCGCGCCCGTGAGTTGGCCCTGGAATCTAAATACAGAGAATTAGAAAAAAAATGTGCTTCTACCTGGTTGACCAAGGAAACGGCTTGGGAAGCGCAGAAAAGGGAGATGTTGGAAAGAGAGCTCAATATCTTAAAAGCCGAAAGCCAGAAAAGAGAAGAATCTCTCTTGGCCAAAGCCCAGGAGATCGAATCTCAAAACAGGGATTATCGCCACCGCCTGGAAGAGGAGCACAACCAAAGGAAACAAGAACTGGAACAACAGCTTCTCCAAGAACGGGAAATTGGGCGAACGACCCTGGAAAAACGCATGAAGGATTTAGAAGAATCTTACCGGCAGAAGACCGCCCAACTGGACGCAGAGCGCACCAAGCTCTCCACCTGGATG
>JACQJM010000031.1 GCA_016205045.1 Elusimicrobiota bacterium
CCCGTCAAGGGGGAGGGAAATAGCGAGTTCGGGGAAGTTCTGCGTGTGTTTTGCTGCGACACTCTAAAAACAATGAAATATTATACTATATTATAGCTATGTTGGCTGTAATTCCGGCTCGGGGAGGTTCTACGGGTCTTCCCGGAAAAAATATTCGCTCTTTTGCGGGTCTTCCCCTCATTGCCCATTCCATACTCCTGGCCCGGGCGTGTCCTGATATAGAACGATGTCTCGTTTCCACGGATTCGGAAGAGATTGCCCGCGTGGCGCGGGATTTCGGCGCGGAGGTGCCCTTCTTGCGCCCGCAGGAGCTGGCTCGAGTGGACACTCCCATCTGGCCCGTACTGCACCACGCTCTCGATTTTGCCGAGCGGGATAACAAGAAATACCCATTTCTCCTTCTTTTAGATCCCACTTCGCCGACCCGGTTGCCTGAAGATATTTCTGTGGCTTTTCGTCGTTTGGTCGCAAATCCATCGGCAGATGGGATTGTTTCCGCTTCGCGGCCTGATTTCAATCCACTCTGGCACTGCGTGGTGGAGAAGGATGGTTGGATGCAGGATCTCTTGCCTCAGGGATCGGGGCTTGAGAGGCGCCAGGAAGCTCCGCCCGTGTTTCGCATCAATGGACTGCTCTACATCTGGCGGACGGAGTTCGTACGCTCCCAAGACTCCTGGCGTACCGGCCGCAACTTGCTGTACGAAACCCCAGAGCTGCGCGCCGTCTCGATCGATGACTTGACCCAATTCCAGCGGGCGGAGCTCTTGGTCACAAGCGGACTCATTCGTCTCCCCTGGCTTAAGAGCCTATCCTAAAAACTATCTCCTCTCCCCTGGTGCCTGCCTGCCGGTAGGCAGGGGAGAGGATGAAGGTGAGGGGATATTCGGATAGGCTCTAAGTTCTGATCGGATTTTTGGACAGGGTGGCTTGGGCCAAAACTAGTTGGGAGAGGCGGTGGGATGTGCCCGATATGAGTCCTAAACCTATCCATGGAAAATTGGTAAAGATTTGGGTCCCATAACCGAAGAAGATGACGCAAAGAGCCGACATGTAGCACATAGCCCCGAATCCGATATAATGGAGTTCGGAAAAAGGTTCTGTGAGAGTAGTTCGATAGAGCCCAAAGGCTTGAAGAAATATCCCCCCCAGAAAAAATAGGAGTAAAAAAAGAACTATTATCCCATTCTCTTGCAGGGTGAGAAAAATTGCATTGTGCATAGCTGTTTCTCCACCCCCCTCCCCAACTCCCAATAAGAAGGTTTTCAAGCTTAGGTTCTGGAAGACCGATAAACTGATGGTGAAACGCCCACCCGTCATCGTGTTTAAATTCTCAATACTAGGTTCCTGGGTGAAGGGTTCGATTTTAACATCCTGGTTCCTAGATTTAAGGATTTCAATAATTTTTGTCCCTGCTCCAAAAATATCGAGACCGATGCTGTTGCTGACTAGAACTAATAGTATCGGCAGTGCCACCATGGGGGCTAGCCTGAAAGCGTAGCGCGGGAACTTTCGAACCTGCAAGATTCTGGGGAAGACCAAAACTAAACCTGTCAGGCCCCCAAACAGAAGAGCGAGAAATGAAGAACGAGAGAGCGTACAGAGCAGGTTGATGCTTGCGGCAAGGGCGGTGACGCAAAATCCCATGCGAGTAAAGAAGGTGAGCTTTCGAAAAAGGACGGCGCTTCCCAATAAGCACAGCCCCAAGGCCAGGTACGAACCATACCAGTTGGGCTCTTGAAATGTGGATAGAAGGCGGTCGTCCATCCCAAAAGGATAGGCCATGGTAACCTCGTCAAAACCTAAATGCATATGTTCGGTAAGCGGAAGAAATTTTTTGACGTCATAAAAACTGAGAAAGGCTTGCTGGTAAAGTCCTGCCAGAATAACCACGGCGAATCCCCAGAAGAGCGCGTTAAGGGCAGCGCGGGAATTCTGTATGGACTTACTGGTGATCGATACCAGGACTATATAGACCATGACAGATTCCAGAAATCGGAACATCTGTTTTACCCCATACCCAAAGTCAGGGGAGTAGAACAGGGTCCCGATTTTGAGACAACACAAGACAGAGAGAATCATCAAGGGGAGATCTTTTTTCATATGGTTCAGGGCATAGGGGATCCCATATAGGATGAAGAACGTATAAAGTAGAATGCGGTAGGGATTAAGATGAATGGAGGAGCCAATTTCTATTCGGTAGATGAGGAATGTGCTGGAGAAAAGGAGAAGGGAAAACAAAATCTTCTCTCGGGTGGACAGCGCGTTCGTCATGCCCCTTTGTTTGAAGTCTCCAGAATCTGGAGCTGTGCCATGCGGCTAAAATGGCCATTTTTCTGAATCAGTTCCGAATAGGTTCCTTCTTCTGCGATGCGGCCTTTTCTGATCACATAAATATAATTTGCATTCTTGATCGTGGAAAGACGATGAGCGACGGCAATGACCGTCGTCTTTTTGGCGATGTTCTCAATGGCTTGCTGAATGAGCCGTTCCGATTGCGAATCCAGGAAGCTGGTGGCTTCATCTAAGATTAGGAGCTCAGGCTGTCTCAAGATTGCTCTGGCCAAAGCGACCCTTTGGGCTTGCCCTCCCGATAGCCTGACTCCCCGATCCCCTACGATGGTGTCATAGCCTTCGGGAAAATTTTCGATAAACTCATCGGCGTTGGCCAGGCGGCAGGCCTGCCGCATTTCTTCATTCGAGGCATCCTCCTTAGCCCAAAGGAGGTTGTCACGAATGGTCATGTTAAAAAGGATGCTGTCCTGAGGCACATACCCTATGCGGCGGCGGTACGAGTAGATATCAAACTCGTGGAGAGGGGTGTTATCCAGCGTGATGGATCCCTGGGTAGGCACGTTAAATCCCATGATGATATCAACGAGGGTAGATTTTCCCACGCCTGACTCGCCCACCAAGGCGATCATCCTTCCCTTGGGAATGCTCAGGTTGATGTTTTGCAGAACAGGTTCCTGGCGTGGGTAAGCGAAGGAGAGCCCTTGGATAAGAATCTCCTTCTTGAATTCGACGAAGGATAACTTTCCTGTAATTTGCACAAGCTGTTTGGCGCGCTCTCTTAAGTTGTCAATTTGTTCAAAGCTGGGGAAGAATCTGTCTAGGGTGTTCTTTTGTTCCGTCAGTTGCCCTACGGATGGAATGATTTTTAGAAGGGAAAACAGGAGCACGGCTGTTTCCGAGAGGGGAGTTCCCAATTTTTGCGCGGCGAATAGAGCGATGGCCAAGATCAGGATTCCCAAAGGATAGTAGGTCAGAGGAATAGCGACGATCAGCGTATGCACTTTGAGGACGGTACTTTGGTGGTTATCAAAGGCGCGGGTCAGTAGGTCCAGGCTTTTATTTTGGCTGCCGAAACCCAGGATCACCTTCATTGAATTTAGACTTTCTTGGATGACAGAGCTCACCTCATTGGCGGTGGCGGTGTTCTTCTTGCCCCACCGGTAGCTCACTTTTCCCAAGAGGAAAAATGGCCAGGCCAAGAGAAGTGCCGTGAATAGGCTGATGGAAGTGATCTGCCAAGAGATATAAAGCGGCACGATGAGATAAAGTATCATCTGGAGCATGCCCGAGAAGGACACTGCGATCGCTCCTAAGGCATCTCCTAAAAGTGTTAGTTCGTGAAGGAAGGTATTGAGCAGCGTTCCCTGGTTGCCGCTGGAGAAAAAATACCACCGGGCGCGAAAAAAATCCCGGAACGACCCCAGCATAAGATCACGCAGCACGGCGTATCTCGTTTTCAGAGTCCAGTATCGAGAAAGAATGGCCATCCCGCTTCTTAGGACATTCAATCCGACCAGGAGTGCCAATAGGCTGACCAAAGTGACAGGCAGGCCTGCAAAGCTCATGATCCTTACCACTTTTTGCGTGATGGGACTGAAGAGATGTGGGTCGGGGTGGGTGAGAAAATCAATGACCGGTGCGACCGCGAGAGTAGACACAGCGTCCATCAGGCTGACGAGAGCCAGCAGAACTATGTTGGTAGTAACCAAGATGGGAAATTTTCTGTAGATAATCCGAATAAAGCGTATGGCTCTCATGATTTTAGGCGATTTGAGTTCTTAGTTTCCACTGGTCCTTTTCCTTCTTCCACAGATGAGGCGAACGAAAGTGGTCCGCTAGTTTTAGGAAATATTCCCGGGTCATCGTTGGGTGGGAAAACTGCTGACTCGCAACAGGGAATTCCTCGGCCGGAACACTTAGGTAATCAAAAATCTGTTGGGCGAAGCGCTCCGGCCATTCCCCATCAAATCGCCGCACCAGGGCCACTCCCTCCTCGCGCGTGATATCCCCGGAACGGATCTCCTGCGCCGCGTCATAGGTGGCGCGGCCGATGCCGAACTTGACATAGGTGGTGTAGTAATGAAAGTCATCTATTCGGTCATCAATGGAGTTATATTTGCTGTAGGTGCCGGGAGTACGCTCCGGAGAGGCTTGGAAGCCTCCGTGCTCCACCGCATAGTAGTAGCAGCTCTGAGGATGCCACTTAAGATAATAGCCCAGGTAATGCACCTGAACTTGCAGGGATTCTAACTCCACAGGATTTGCTGGAAGGTAGGGGACAAGATCATTGTCAACTAGTCCATATCTTTCCTTAAGTTCTTGAAGGGATGTGCCACCCAAGAAAACCTGCGAGTTGTCGGAGGTGGTGAAGTAAGCCTTGGTACGTTGGGAGGTGGTGGTGTCTTGGATCGGGTTTCCGTATTCGGCTTCATTTTCTCCGTAGAAGATCAGAGGGATTTTAAACAAGAGGGCCATCTTGGGGGCCAGGGCTTTCTGCCCGATGATAAAAGGCTGAAAAGGATGAAAGAGTTTTTCTACCGCCAAGCGCGTCAGAAGTCTGTGGATGCGGCCGTTGGGGGTACACAGGTAATTGTCGAAGCCCGCGTGGATCCATCGTTGTTGGTTTTTCCATCCCCAGTCGGTGTAAATATGGGGGGCCCAGGTGACGGTCAAAGGATGCATGTTGTATTTGACCTTGAGCATGTGGGCCGCGTAGAAGCTATCCTTGCCGCCCGAACCCGGCACGAGGCAGTCGTAGCCGCCGTCTGTGCGGCGGTAACGATCGCAGAGTGCGTGCAGCTCTCCTTCGCGTTTGTCCCAATCTATAAGTTTGCGCTTCTTCTCCGCGTAGCGGCAGGCATCGCAGACACCCTCCTCGTCGAAATAAATGGTCTTCTTGCGTGTGTCTATCGTGTGCCGGTACTCCATTTCGGAGTTGGGTCTCTGGTTGGAGATTACGCATTTTTTACAGAAGCGGACCTTTCGGGGCAGGCCGTATTTGGCTTCGAGTTCCTCGCCTGGTAAGACATGGGTTGTTGGGGTGGTCATAGCAAAGCTCCGGATTTTTTTAGCTGGGCGGCCCAAGCCTGGTAGATGCGTAGTCCTTGAGGGCCACTGCGCTCCGGATGGAATTGGCAGGCGAAAATGTTTCCTCGTGCCAGGCTGGAGCAGAATTCATTTTGTCCGTACCGTGTGGTGGAAAGACTGCAGTCACTTTCCGGGACTACGGTGAAGGAATGGACAAAATACATATAGGCTCCATCCTCCAGGTTCTGCAGTGGCGTTTCCTTCCACGTATCCACAGCTGCAGTGGGTTTGCTTCTCCTCCAAATCTGGCTCCATCCTACATGGGGAACTTTGAAATGTCCCGCTGAGCTTGCCGATTCCTGGAGTGGGATTACGGAACCTTTCAGAATGCCCAAGCCCGGGTGCCGGCCAAATTCGAAGCTCTCCTCCATCAAAAGCTGCATGCCCAGGCAGATCCCTAGGATCGGTTTATCTTCTTGCGTTACCCGGCACAAGGCATCCGCCAGGCCACTTTGTCGGAGCGCTTCCATGGCATCACCAAAGGCGCCCACTCCAGGGAGAATGACGCCATCCGCAGCCAGGACCGTTTCTGGGGAAGTGGCGAGCACAGAGTCAAGACCCACTTGTTCGCAGGCACGCTGTACGCTGAAAAGGTTGCCCATCCCGTAGTCTATGATGGCGACGCGCATAAAGAAGTGGTTGTTATCGGATTTGCTGGCCGGCATATGATTCCGCGGCCCCGCAGATGGGTTTTCATTACGGGAATGTCGACCTCTTGGATTCGGGAGGAGCCGCCACCATTTCTTAGGTGGGCCAGATTAATTTCCTCGGCAAACTGATCGCTGAGAGGATGATGTTTGACAAAATGGTAATGCAAAAGCGAGGCCATGCAGACGGCTTGGGCTTTGCCTTCGGTCACTGCCTGCGCCACGTGTTCTACCTTTCCAGCTCCGCCGCAACAGAGGACGGGGATGGGGACGGATTCTGCCACCTGGCGAGTAAGCTCCAGGTCGAACCCCTGTCCAGTTCCCTCGCGGTCAATGGATGTGATCAGAATTTCTCCTGCACCTAGTTCCGCCGCACGCACAGCCCAGAGGCGGGCATCCAGCCCTGTCTTCTCCCGCCCGTTGTCGGTGTATGCTTCGTAGGTCCCGTCCGGGCGCAGAATCGCTTCGATAGAGATCACAATCGTGGAGGAGCCGAAGCGGCGCGCCGCTTCCCGAATCAACTCCGGGCGGTGGATGGCGGCAGTATTCAAAGCCACCTTATCGGCCCCAGCTCGTAGGATACGCTGGATATCTTCCAAACTCCTTAGACCTCCCCCTGCAGTCAGGGGGATGAAAATTTCACGAGAGGTTTTTTCCACAATCTCCAGAAGGTTTTCCCGACCATAAAGACTGGCCACAATGTCCACATACAATAACTCATCCGCGCCGCTTTCGTAGTAGGCGCGCGCAAAACGATTAGGTTTGCCCAGCACACGTAGTCCTTCCAGATGGATACCCTTCACTAGGTTCGGGCCCTTGATGTCCAGTCTGGGGATGATGCGGATGTTAGGAGGCAAGGCCGGTTTTTTTTCTGTCATTTTCATGTTGGCAACATCGCAACAATACTTTGCAGAACCCGTTGGGAAGCCTCTTCCCCTGGACAGATGATCCATTCTTTCAGCAGTCTGTTTTGCTTCTGGCGCTGGTTGAATATGGCCTGGGGATAGGAGAACAGGTCATCAACTGCCTGGAAGAGTTCCTTTTCGGAACGGGCACTTATGGCGCCAGCCTCTTGAACGTATGGGACTGGGTCCGGTTTCGGGGTCATGTTCAGGACAATCAGGGGTTTTCCCAGAATCATGGCTTCTAACCCTGTGGTGGAGTGCCAGGTGATGACGGCGTCGCTGGCCTGGAGCATCTCATAGCTAGTCATCTGGTCCATGATCTTAAGAGAGGGATGTTCTTTTGCGAAATGAAGCAGCCTTTCCACATCTTCTTCTGGATGCGCTTTTACAATGACCCGTAGATTCTCAACCTTGGATGAGATTTGGGAGATGGCACTCAAATTGCGTTCAGCCTCGGAGGAACTGAGCATTCCCTCCATGCCGCCCATTTCTAGGCTGGGAGGAATCGACATATACACCAACAGGTTCTCCTTTTCTCCGATGCTCAGTTTTTTGCGAGTCTCCGACCGAAGAGCCAGATTCTCTGACCATCCATCGTAACATGGCGCTCCCGTTTCGATCGTTTTGTCGAGGGAGACTCCATGATATTTGAGAATACTTGTCGCGAAGGAACCGGGGGAGGTGGTTCGGTCCTGCACCATAAAACACCACTCGACTCCTTCTTTAGAAGGCAGTCCATGCTGGACATTGAAGCTGGGTATCCCGAGAGACTTGCCCATGGAGCAGATTCCTCGGACCAAGGAGTGGTTGACGTCCGTGGTGACAATGATCGAGGGCTTGTAAAGCTTCAGAACGTGTCCCGCGGATTGAATTTGTCGTCTCAATTGCGGCATGCGCCAACGCACCAGGTCCTTAAGGGGGTGCTCCAATAGGGGAAATAGGTCAAAACCTTTCCACTGAAGAATCTCACGAATTTGGGCTGATTTTTGGAATTGCTCCCAAGCTTGTCCGAACTGTTTTCTGGAAGGAACCCATTGATGGGAAACGAAATCATCCAGGGTGAGTGTGGGGATGGAGATTTTTCCCACGGTGGTGGGGAGCGGCTTTCTATGCCCTAGGAGGAGGGCAGAGGAAAGACCTGCCTGGGAGGCTTTTCTGATGACCGTGGCTATGTTTTCCGTTTGCCTTGGAACGAAGTTCAAAAAGAGGATATCTGTTTTTGGGGGGAGGTTTTTTGTGTGGTTTTGACGATGCCACCCCTGGCTCCAGGGGTGCATTGCGGCCTTAATGTTTCTGGCAAATTCTCGCGCACTTTCCATGGGTTTTTCGCGGGCGCTCAACCTCTTTGGGGTTAATTCGAGTGATCGCACCCGAAAGTGGTGGGTGGGAGCTCCGCTCTGCAGAACCTGGCTAAGGGGATGTTCTAAGTCGTCTATGAATATCTCGTTTTCTGAGAGGTAACCCAGAGCTTCTGCGGTTTGAATGGCTTTGGAAAAATAGTAGAGGCACATCTCGGAGGCCAAGGCTTCCCAGAGGCAGGCCCCATCCTGATTCCAGATGGGGTTTTGACGTTCCTGCTTTGTGGCGTCTAAAAACCGGAATGTGAGCTCTACCGCATCGTGGTAAAGGGAAGGAGCCCAAATTTGGTGATTCGAAAGCAGGGGTTTGTGCGGAATTTTATTTTTAGAAAGGATCCAGCGCGCCTCCTGGGTGCCTGCGACAATGGGAAACCCTTTCCCTTGCAGATGGGACGCTACCCCGGAAGACCCTGTGAGGAGGATGGTTTTTTGAGAATACGCGGAATCGCTCTGAGGAGGTTCTAGGTCTATCTGTGGGGTCATACTACCCGTGGGAGTTTAAGAATTGAACGGATATTGTAGCAAATTTAGGCTTTTATTCCGTGTGCGTACCAGCTGCACCCAAACCAGTCGGTCCAGCGGGAGCTCGACCGAGTGAAGTATTTTTCAAGACGGCGCAAGGATTTTATGATGGGAACGTAGATTTTGCCTTCTAGGCCAAAAGGAAGCCCTATTTGGGGAAAAAGCCCGGAGCCGGTAACGACAATATCCTTGAGACCAGCTTCCTCAAGAGCACGTCGGTACTTCTGGATGGAATAATTATTCTCATAATGGGGGAAATTTCTCCGACTTTCCCTAAATAGATTCTTGAACTGAAGACGTTTGAGTCGATTGCCGAAACGGACCCAAGAGGTCACTATCTCGCCCAGGGTGGCGATGGAAAATCGCTTGGGAATAATATCGGCAGCAAAAATGCCCGAAGGTTTGAGTACGCGCACCATCTCGCGGATGGGGGCATCGATGTCGGGAAAATGCTCCAGCAGACCGTAACTCATCACAACATCAAAGCTATTGTCGGGAAAGGGCAGTTTTAAAACATCCCCCAACACGAATTTTCCTTGCACATGGTTGGCATCAAAGTTAGCTTTGGCCAGGTCCAATCCATCGGGGGAGAAATCCAGCATGGTAGCCTGGAAACCCTGTAGGGCCGCATGGACAGACATGATGGCGCTTCCACAGCCGCATTCCAGTACCTCCTTTCCGGGAGCTCTGGCGAATAGGGTGTCGAAGTGTTCCATCTGAAATTTCCATGACAATTGGTCGCGTCTGGTTATTTTGCCTTCATCCAGGTAATCCCTTTCTACATAAACCTTTCTGGATGTCCACTGTTTTCCCCATACGTGGGGATCATTTCCCACGGGGTCGGGCGAATCGCCGAGTAGCTTTGCATTATCCATTATAGGGGTGCTCCTTTTTGATTGTGTAGTAGATCCAAAACAAGAAGCGTCTCTTTTTCATCGTGGGATAAGAGTCAAGAAT
The DNA here is from genome assembly GCA_016205045.1 of Elusimicrobiota bacterium. GTDB lineage: Bacteria > Elusimicrobiota > Elusimicrobia > JACQJN01 > JACQJN01 > JACQJM01. Next base: position 9,769 of record JACQJM010000031.1, read on the forward strand.
GGAGTTAAGGGGTTTAAGTGTGTGCCAGGCTTCAAGAAGGTTTCTCTCATTATGTATTTCTCTTAAGTAGGTAGATCTATTTCTGATCCAGGCAGGAATTCGGAGGATAATCCAAAGGGCCCACCGAGCGAGGAGACCCCAAGATTCTACGCCAATGAAGACTCCTAGTGGTTTTAAGACACGCATCGCTTCGGCGACCACTTGGCCGGCTGAGTCGGGCGTGTGGTGTAAGCTGTTGCAATAGATGGCGTCTATGGAGTTGTCCAAAAAGGGCAAGCGATGAACATCTGCTGCAACCGCCCGCACCCCATTTTTTTGAGCAACGGCAAGAGCTGAGATATCCATATCCACGCCTATGAAACAGTGGTTTGAAGAATCGGCGCGGGCTTCTTTAAACATCACCCAATTTTCCCCTGTGGCACAGAAGAGTTCTAAGATGTTTCGCTCGGTGCTTAAAGAGGATACGAGAAAAGAATTTTTATGTGGCAGTAGACGTGCAATCTGAGCGTACTTTGGTTTCTTCGTAGGGTAGCTCATGGAAGGTGGGTTCATGGGCTGCCTTTGCGGAAGTAAATATCGACCCCGCCCCGATATATGTAGGGCTTAAGCGCCAGGTTTTTGGCTAGGGTGTAGTGGGTTTGGGTGAGTCGGAGAAGTTCATCTCGATAAGGATTCAAGATGCGACTCTGCCACTGATCACCGGTGACCCGGCTGTCAATGATGATCGCTTTTGGGGTCTGCGTGCGTATATATTCTTTGAGTTGAGGCCAATTGGTCACCCCCAGCTTGGATGTTTGAGATTCAGGCCAGGTGGGATAGAAGCAAAAAAGTTCCATGGCAAGGCCCGGAATTAAATTTCGGTTGGACTCTGCCGCATAGGCGGGCGAAAAGGTCAGAATGGTTTGGTCAGATTTTACTAAGGCGTTAATTTCTCGTCCCACGGTCCGGATAGCCGTAAGGTCGGAGCGGGAGGGATGGGATGCCATGGGAGGAGGGTGCTGGATTAGGGGGGAGAATGCCAGAAGGAGGATAAAGGCAATGCCGGAGAGGGAACGGCCGACCGACGCCGGCATGGAGTTCCATGTTTTAGAGCATACCCACCCGGCAAGGACAGAAGCTAGAGGGAATACATAAGTGCGCTGGTCTGGAGAGGCTTGAGGGGCTACTAAGTAAAAGGTTTCATTAAGCAGAGTGAGTATTGCCAGAAAAAATATCTCCGTTGAGGAGCTGCGTGGCATAACAAACAATTCATTTGTTTTGAAAGCTTCTCTTATCCATAGGAATAAGGCTGGGTAAAGGATGATCCAGATGGGTAGGTAAATTTTGATTGTTTCCGCGAAGTTTTGTAACCACAGCCAGCCCATGACTCTAAAATTGAGGTCCGCAACGTTAAATTCCCGTAGAAACTGAGAGAGCCTAAAATTGAACGTGATAGTGTCAAATAAGGCACGTTGAGGAGAAAGTAAGAAGAAGGACCCGATAACCAGCATTCCTAGGGCCAATGAGAAAATGGCATAGGCCCTTGCCTTTTTATCGGTGCGGCACTGTCGCAGGGTGTAGATGAGGAAAACAAGAGTCCACGCAGCCCCGTGGCAGATGGGATATAAAGTGCCCCAGGCTAAGCAGAGAAGGAGTAGGGGGATGGCATGGCTCAGGCGGCCCCATTTGCTTCGAAACATATAGCTCCATGCAGCCAGGGAAAGTAAAAAACTTCCTATGCTGTAGGTTGAGATGGTTGAGTAGTAATAGGTTGCGTATGGGTTTAATGTTAGAAGGGCAGCAGTAATGATGGCCGCCCGCCATCCCCCGAGCCTGCGGCTGATGGAAAAGGAAATCACCCAAATTGCAAGCGCCAACAACCCGGACAGGATCCTTCCTTTGAGTAGACTCGTTCCAAGGAGTTTGAACCACGTGCCGTAGGCGAACAGGGCGACGGGAAGCCGATTATAGAAGAAGTCCCGGTAAGGTATGTTTCCTTGAGAAAACATGGCGGCGTCATTGAAGTGCCATCCTTCATCTGTCCATACGTCTCCCAGGATAATAAATGTGGCTATCTGCGCAACATAGGTTGCGAAAAGGAAAAATAGAAGGATGCGCAGCCACATGGGTGCGGGTGGGGCTTCAGGGTTAGTTGTTTGTCTAACGTGATGTAGGGATTCGAGGGTTTGTTCGGGGATGGTCACGGCTAAATTACGTTACTGTCCCTTAATCGAGTCTTCGAGAGCTGAGCAGACTTGATCCACCATCTCCTCTGTCATCTCTACAAAAAAGGGAAGGGCCAGGCTGGAATTTGAGACTCTCTCGCAGACGGGGAACATGCCCTCACGGAATCCAAAAAGTTTTCGGTACACGGGTTGAAGGTGGAGTGCGGGCATGTACGGCTTTGAGGCGACCCCTTTCTCCTGAAGCCTCCGGATGATATCATTCCTGTCTATATCCGGGGCCAGCCTGACGGCATAGACATACCAGCTTCGACGCAAGCCGGGGTTCTGAAAAGTTTCCTGCATCACTTTTATTTTTGGGTGCCCTTTTAAGTTTTGTGTGTAGCGCCCGGCAATCCTAGCGCGCTCTTTAAGCATCCAGTCCAGTTTTCTTATTTGGACAATTCCTAAGGCGGCGCTCATTTCATCCATGCGGTAGTTGTAGCCCACCTCGTCATGGACAAGCCACTGCCCATTGTCGGATCGTCCTTGGTTGGAAAACTGTCGGATCTTGCGTGCTATTTCCGGGTCGTCCGTGGTCACCATGCCGCCTTCTCCCGTAGTCATTTGTTTGTTGGCGTAGAAAGCAAAGACCGCGGGATTGCCGAAGGTCCCCACTTTTTTCCCTTCGTAAGCGGCTCCCAGAGACTCACAGCCATCCTCGAAAACTTTGAGCTTCCTATCTTTGGCGATCCAGTTGATAGCCCCGATGTCGGCAGACACACCGAATATATGGACCGGAAGAATGGCCCGCGTTTTGGGAGTAATGGCTGGTTCGATTAAATGAGGATCGATATTGAAAGTTTCCTCGTCAATGTCCACAAAGACGGGCTTGACCCTCTCGTAGATCAGGGAGTTGGAGGAAGCAATGAAGCTAAAGGGGGATGTGATCGCCTCGTCTCCCTCGCGGAGGCCCAGGGCTTTGACGCACAGGTGCAGGCCTGCCGTTCCGCTGGAGACCGCCACCGCGAAGCGTGTGCCCACATAGCGGGCGAATTCAGTCTCGAAATCAACGAGTTTTTTGCCCAGAGAAAGCTGGCCGGATTGAATAACCTCCGTCACAAGGGAAACTTCATCTTCAGTGATGTGTGGCTTGGCCAACGGAATAAAATCGAGGGTTGTTTTCATTTTGTTTTCTCCAGAACAAAAGTATTTAGAACTGGATCGGCTTTGTTGATTTCCTCAGGTTTTTCCTCTCCCCTTGTGGGAGAGGGGAGGGTGAGGGGTTCATAGCAGACGATCTTGTATCACCCCCACCTTGGTCCTCCCCCATCAAGGGGGAGGAATTTCCGATTTTTTCTTGGCGGCGCAGAACGCGGCCCGGGACTCCCACAATCACGGTGTCGTCCTCTGCGTCCGAGAGAAGAACGCTGCCCGCGCCTAGGAGAACATTGGTTCCGATTTTAAGACCTTGCAGGACATTGGCTCCCATTCCCACCCAGGTAAAAGGACCTACGGTGACGTTCCCGGCCAGATGGGCGCCGGGCGCGATGTAGCAGTGGTCCGAAACGAGGCAATCGTGGTCTACCGATATGGATGTATTTAAAACGATGTTATTTCCTAGTCGGCTGCCCGTGACAATCACCGCGCCTGGAGAAACCTGTACCCCGTCACCCATAGAAACATCTTTAGCGATCACGGCGCTGGGGTGGATGACGGTGGGCAGCCTAAATCCTAGTTCTCGGGCCTTTTGAAAAAGGGAAGCCCGAACGCGGTTGTTGCCAATGGCAATGATGGCCGCTTGAATCTTTTCCTTTCTTAAACGCGCCAGGTCCGAAGCGGGGCCCAGCACCGGAAAGCCACAAAACTGCGAGTCTTTCAAGGATGGGCTGTCATCCAGAAACCCGACGGGTTTCCATCGGGTTTGGGTGGAGAGAATATCTAAGACCACCTTACCCTGCCCTGCAGCTCCCACAATCACGATATCCATGTTACTCAGGCTGACCAGATTTTGCCCTTTGTTTCCCCTCCCTTGATGGGAGGGGATGGAGGGGAGGGTGGTTTGAGGCTGTCACCCCTACCCAACCCTCCCCCATCGAGGGGGAGGAGCGGAAGTGGGAAAAACCAGTTATGTTGAGCATATTAGTATGCCAGTTTTTTTTGGATCAGATTTTTATCGATTCGGATACAACTCAAAGTTTGTGCGATCCTCTCGCCTGCACGGCCATCTCCGTAGGGATCATAGGGGTTGTCGTAGCTCTTGCCGTTTGTTTTTTGTGTGATAGCGGCTTTGGCGGCGCGGATAATCTTTGTGCTGTTATATTCGATCTCTTTGACATTGGAGCTTCGCTCTCGACCGTTTTGACGGGTTCCCACCAGGATGTAGGGGATGCGAAGACTGGGCGCCTCAATGAGTCCGCTGGAGGAATTTCCAATCATGACCGCTGCGTGTCTCATCGTTCCCAAGTACAGTTCATGAGGGAGGCTTTTGAAAACCCGCGCGCGTGGCCAGGCCGCCAGCCGATCCACCTCCCGGCGCATGACCTCCACCATTTCTTTGTTGCCCGCATCCGAGTTGGGATAAATAAAAACAGTCTGTTGGTCCAAGGCAATGAGAGCATCCACGAAGGCCTTCATATTTTGAGAGGCTTCTGTGATTTCTGTGGTGACGGGGTGTTGAATGGCCAAGAGGATGGGTTGACCAGGATTAAACCCAAAATGTTGCGCGATCTTTTTTTTGGAAGACAGAGATTTGTTTCGTATGGCATCCACGCCTGCCGAGCCTACCAGGAATATGCGTTTGGGATCTTCTCCCATCTTGATCAGGCGCTCCACGCTTTTTCGTGTGGCGGGAAAGTGGATGTGGGCAAAGCGTGTGATGGCGTGTCGGATAGATTCATCGATGGTGCCGCTGACTTCTCCCCCGTGCATGTGAGCGACCGGAATGTTCATGTGGGCGGCCGCGATGGCTCCCGCCAGCGGTTCGCCTCTATCTCCCAGGATGAGCAGAATATCCGGGCGGATTTGGTCCAGGGCTTGGGCCATTCCGATGATACCCATGCCCAGTGTCTTTGCCATGGCGGCTCCTGTGCTGCCGGAGACCAGCATGTCCACCTTGGCTCCGATGCGGTAGCCATCTTTTTCTATTTCACGAAGGGTATACCCGTACTCATGAGAAAGGTGCATGCCGGTCACGATCAGGGAGTAATCCATTCGTGGATGTTTCCGGATGGCATCCATGACAGATGTCAGAATTCCATATTCTGCCCGCGTGCCTGTAAGGATCGCAATTTTTCTTCTTTTCATGGCAAGATGTTTTGTGTCGCCAAAGATTCGCACTTCTGTCCATCCCCAGGGTCGAGTTTCTCCTGTATTGTTAAGGAAAGCATTAGTATTGCTCACCACGCGACATGGGATCACCCTCACCCCCGCCCTCTCCCCTCGAGGGAGAGGGTGTCCGAAGGACGGGTGAGGGGGATGGGGTGCGCAACATTTCTGCTCCGAGTAATAATGATTTGGGAAGCATCTGGCCCGCAGGGATGGTGGAGGGGGCCTTTTTGCCAAGGACCTGCTTTAGGCATGCAGGCGAAATTCCGGAGGCCGGTCTCCGAATAGAGATCATTTCTTCTGTGATGGTTGTCCCTTGGGGGATAGTGATTTTTGCGACCAGGCTTTTTCTGGCTACCGAAAGGATATCGCGCTCCACCTCCAACACTTCTTTTTCTGAATGGCCCAGGGTTTGTTCAACATTTCGGATTTCGCTCACCAGGGTTTTGAGTTCGTCGGGATCAATGGACATGGAGTGGTCGGGTCCCGCAAGTTTTTTGTCCAGAGTAAAGTGTTTTTCTATAGATACGGCGCCCAGGGCAACGGCGGCAAGGGGAGCGGTGATCCCCAGAGTATGGTCAGAGTAGCCTATGGGATAGGGATATCTTTTTCTTAGGGTTTCCATAATTCTGAGATTCGTGGAGGAATAAGGGGTGGGATAGCTGGAGACACAATGAAACAGGAGGACCTGTTCATTGCCCGTTTGCTCGATGCAAGCGATGGCCGCGTCGATTTCTTCCAGGATGGACATTCCCGTAGATAAAAGAATGGGGAGGCCTGTTTTGGCCGCCTTTTGAATCAGAGGGAGGTTGTTGGTGTCTCCGGAGCCGATCTTAATGGCGGGCGTGCCAAGTCCCATCATAAAATCAACGCTGGGGTGATCAAAAACGCTGGCGAAAAAGAGAATCCCTGTTTTTTGGGCATGCGTGACCAGGATTTGAAACTCGGACTTTCCCAGTTCTAGATGCTTTAGCATCTGAAACTGATTTTCCTTGCTTCCTGTCGTGGCTATCTGGTACCGGGCTTTGGGAGCATCCGGGAGAACCAACTCTTCCGTAAAGAATTTCTGGAATTTTATGGCATCCGCCCCTGCGGCCTTGGCCGCCTCGATCAAGCGTTTGCCCAGTTCCACATCCCCGTTATGGTTGGATCCGGCCTCGGCAATGATGAATGTGCTTTCTCCTGGTCCTATCCAGCGGGTTCCTATGGCAATTTTATTTTTTGGGTGCATGGTTAAAACAGAATGGCTACGGCTTCTGCAGGATTTCGGCTAGCTCCTTGCGGGTGAGCCATGCGTTGTTGGCATCGCTGGAGTAGCGGAGATTCGCGGGGACCTTCTGTCCCCCGCGGCCGTTGGGGTGGCCATTTTCTTTCTGCCAGGTGAATTCGGGTTCCACGACGTAGTATTTCCCGACGTCGCTCGTTCGCGTGGCTTCGTCTTCCGTCAGAAGCACCTCGTGGAGTTTTTCTCCAGGTCGTTTGCCTACAGTTTCCAACCTGCATTCGGGCGCAATGGCCATGGCGAGATCGGTTACCTTCATGCTGGGTATCTTGGGGACAAAAATTTCCCCTCCCTGCATGTGCTTGGCCGTATGCAGGACCAGTTCCACGCTTTCCTCTAGGGTGATCCAGAAACGAGTCATTCTTTCATCTGTGATGGGAAGTACTCCCGTCTTTTTTCGGTCCCTGAAGAAAGGAACGACACTGCCCCGGCTTCCCAGAACATTCCCATAGCGGACCACCGCGAAGCGAGTGGGGGAGACGCCTGCATAAGCATTCCCGTTAATGAAGAGTTTTTCAGCGCACAGCTTGGTGGCTCCGTAGAGATTGATGGGGTTGACCGCCTTATCCGTAGAAAGAGCCACCACTTTGGGAACATTCTGATCGATGGCGGCATTGATCACATTTTGAGCCCCAATGACATTGGTGAGAACGGCCTCGAATGGGTTGTATTCTAGGGTGTGAACCTGTTTGAGGGCTGCCGCATGGACGACGAGATCCACCCCTTTGAAAGCACGATGGAGGCGCTGTCCATCCCGAACATCCCCCAGAAAGAAACGCAGCCTCTCATCTGAGAATTGCTCCTGCATCTGGGACTGCTTCCATTCATCGCGGCTGAAGACGACAAGCCGTTTGACTTGGCTTTTTCGCAAGGCCAAGTCCACAAATTTCTGGCCAAAGGAACCTGTTCCACCGGTGACAAGAACGGATTTACCGCTGAGGACGTCGAAAGGCATAAAGCGTATTATACTTAGGGTGACTATTGTCTGTCAATGCGTTCCGTCGACGTTACTTGACTGAGCCAGGCTCTCCGTAGCCGTTGAGGCATCAGGGCTACAGCCATGGTCAGCAGAGCAAACAGTTTAGGAAAACGATAGAAGGATTTTCCCTTGCCGACTGCTCTTAATATCCGGCGAGCAGCCTTGTCCACATCTACCGCCAGAAAGCGCTGTAGGCCTTGGTTCTGCACCATCTGGGTGTGAATCAGGCCAGGCTCCACCACGGTCGTATGAATCTGGTGGAGCTTTTGGGCTCTCAGGTCCAAATCCAGAGAGTCTGCCAGCAGGCTCAAGGCAGCTTTGGAAGCGTTGTAGGCTCCGGTTGAGACCATGCCGTGATGCCGTCCAAGGCTGGAAATAAAAACCACGTGGCCCCGTCCTTTTTGTTTCCATGCGGGGAGTAGGGCCTGCAATGTTTCTGCCGCGCCAAAAACATTCACCTCAAATGTGCGGCGGATGGTCTCAGAATCGATAAGATCCTGGAAGGGTGTCTTGATGCCGGCGTTTATAATGACCATCGCCACCTCTGAGGGAGATATTCCCATAGCTGAAAGGGCTTGGGATACGGCGCCGGGCACGGCCACATCGGCTGCTCCCACAAGGAATCGTTCTCCCAGGCCCATCTCTGCCGCGTCATTCTTCAGTTTTTCCAAAAGATCAGCCCGACGGGAGACTCCCACCACCTTAGCCCCCAGGGCCAGAAGATGACGAGAGAGCGCCAATCCCAGCCCCCTGCTTATCCCGGTAATGAGGACAGTTTTTCCAGCAAAGGCTCTTTCCTCTGCCTTCCAGTTTCGCCGGACCACGCCAAAAGAAACGAACTGAAATATCAGCCAAAAACATCCCAAGATAAAATGAAATCCGTAGCCCAGGCTGTGTCCTAGGATCTCCAACCAAATTCTCGTTTTTCCTGTGGATTGCCTGCTCATCTCTCGGAAGCCAACCCCATCGCATTCGTGGAGAGCAACCATGGCGTTCAACTTGAAGCGCCAGGGATTGGAGCGAAACCATAGTCGCGTCCAAATATCCAGGAAAGAGAGAGACCATGGCCCCGGTCGAATCTCAGAGAGCCAGCGGTCAAAGCCGAACAGGGGGATTCTACTGGCGCCCATGCGGCCCAGATACTTGGCGAGTTTGGGATAAATGGATGCGGAGGGAGTTAGGTTTAGATAACGGCAAAGGAGGGCATACTCTTTGTCGTTCAGGTGCCAGGTGGGAAGGGTCAACTGAGTCTGATCCATTAGACTTGAGCCAGGGTAGCCACCCGTATGGCATGGGCCATGAGAGTGGTGGTGATGCTCTTGCTGGGAAGTGAGGGAAATGCGGCTCCATCCGCCACATACAGGTTTTCGAAAGCATGGGAACGGCCACGAGTATCCACGCAAAGAGGGCCCTCTCCCATGGGGATCGTGCCTGCGTAGTGAATCCCTGCCCCTGGGCGTCCCTTGAGGCCGCCCCAAGGAATGCAACCCATCCTCACGAAAGCACTCCTCACATCCTGCACCACATTCCGTATGTACTCCTCTTTTTTGTCCGGTTCCTGATAATGAACACGCACGCGATCTCCCGTGAGAGAGTCGGGAGCGGTTTCTAAAGAGAGGCCGTTATCCTTCCACTGTTTGTCGGGGAAAAAAAGAGAGATGACCCCCAGAGCGGGTTTTAGGTGAAAGAAAAGTTTGAGAGAAGCTCTGCTTCCTAAGGGGATGCTTTCCACTAAGGGGTGGTAGAGGAGGGTGTTTAAGGAAAGTACCTCCCCATGAATGTGGGAAGGCCACGCCCCATCCCACGATTTCCGGTGTGCCAATATCAGGCGATTCAATTGGAACTGGTTCGATTCTTCGCCATTCCCCACACTACGGAGCTGCAGGTAGGGTATCTTGATGACGCGTGTGTCCATGACAGAGTGTGTTCGTGTGCCGCGTATCTGTCCGGAGAGAACCCGTTCGTCATTTTTTAAACTGCGTAGAAAAATAGCGCCGCTCTGCAGGGCTCCTGCTGCCAGGAAAACCCTCTCGCAGGGTTCCACCCGCTCCTCTCCCGCCAGCATGTCCCGGTACCGCACGCCCGTAACTTTTCCCTGAGAAACTTCCATAGAAAGAACCAACCGGTCTCCCTTGTAGCTGAAATGGGGATATTTTTGGCACTCCATCAAGGTGACCTGGGCGGGATTATAGAGCGCAGAATAGGGACAACCCCACAGGCAGCGGCCACAGTATCGGCAGGCGTTGGTGCTATGAGAATCGTTGACCACGGCTAGTCGGGCTTGACCTAGGTGGAGGCCCCACTTCTTCTGAAACCGCCCTCGCCGATTCTGGTAAGTTTTTAAAAGCGTTTGGTCATGGAGGCTGAGATGAACAGCGGGTTGCGTGATTCGGAGGCCGGGGAAAAAAGATGATAAGTCATCCTCTTGGGGTCCTGCTACCGCGATACGACGGAAGGTCTCGGCGTAGGCATCCGATAAGTCCGAGAAATGGATGGGCCAGTCTTGCAGGTCATCCTCATCATAGGAGAGGGCATTGGCTCCCCATCCTGCGGCAAGTCCTCCTTGCGCCAGAGATATAAAGGGGCGAAAGAGTCCCGTAGCAAATGGCCAGGCGGTGTCGCTCTCCTCGAGCAAAAAACTGCGGGCTGACGGATATCGGAAAAGCTCTCCGGCATCCGGAGGAAGCAGGGTTTCAAAATTTCTTCCCAGAAAATATTCCTGAGGATCCTGCAAAACAGATTTGAGTTCATGGAAGGTTGCTTCTGGATTGGGAAAGGGGGACTCCTTTCGGCCCACGTCCCACAGCTCCACACGCTTACCCCGCTTAAGCAATGTAAGGGCGGTTTGGGTCCCGCTGGGTCCAGAGCCTATCACGACACAGGTCATACTCATTGGTTAAGTTGACCGGATTTTGCACCCAAATTTCCCCTCCCTTGATGGGAGGGGATGAAGGGGAG
>JACQJM010000025.1 GCA_016205045.1 Elusimicrobiota bacterium
GCATCTGCTTGAGGCCCCCATAGCTCAATGGACAGAGCACCGACCTTCTAAGTCGGTGATGGAGGTTCGATTCCTCCTGGGGGCAGGTTCGCTTGTCCCGAGCTAACCTCGGGAATTCCCTGCCCACCTTTGGAGGGCTGCCGGGCGTAAAAGGAATATGAAAACTGGTTTCTTTTGGTCTGATCGCTATGGCAGTTTTCTTTGCCCTAGGAATCCCTCATGTGGGATGAGCACATGAAAATAAAAACCATTTTCACGCTGTTTCTCGGTATTTTGCTCTTGAATTCACCTTTTTCTCTTCCCCAGGAAGCAACCACTTCTCTCGCACCCCCAATACCTATAACGGTTATCGGTCGATTGAAGCTAGGAGATCCCAACATCATCCACCAAGAGACAAAAATTAGCGAGTTCAGTTTAGAAGGATCTTGTAACAGCTTTAACAACCTTTATACTTCCAATGAAAAAATCAAAGCTCAACTTTTAAGTTTGCTGGGGAAACAAGTTTTGATTTCAGGCATTCAGAAAGAACTTACTCTAGATGAAGTACGCCGCGGAAACCCAGGTTCTGAATGTCTCAAATACCTTTCAAACATCATGTTCTCTTATATTGAAGTAAAGAAGGTGCAACCTACCACGTTTTATCGGGTCGTTATACCACAAAAAGTGACCTGGAATGGCCCCATCAAAATTCGGCTAGTGTTGAAGAATCCTCTGCCACGCAGCATTAGGAAATTACAAATCAACATCACCTCTAAATTTTATGTCTATTCGGTGTACAAGAAGGAAATTAATTTACCAGCCCGCAAACAAACTACCCTCCCTATTCTGCTAGAACTCAACGATCCTTCCTATGCCAAAACTGACGGAACCTCTCTGCATATTTCCATGGTAGGGTCAGGCAAGAACTTTCAAATCTCCTTCCATGATGAAATAGCCTCCTACAGCCGATTTGGAACCCTGAAGCCACCTAAAAAATGAGCCTCCCAGCAGATAAGAAACGCGTTCTATTTCGTTTTTATTTATCCTTATTCCTTTTGGGACTTCTTGTGGTCCAATTGTTTCAGATCCATCCCCTCTGGACTGCCATTCGAACTCATCAACAAACATGGGAAGACAAAGCCCTGCAGCTCTCCTTCCTAGCCCACAAACTGAAGGATCAGTCCAATTTCAGTCGAGAACATACTGAGCAAATGGCTTTTTTACAAAATCTGCCCAATCTCCTGCCGGAACAGGCAAAATTCATTAAAACTCACAACATTCTTCAGGAAGAGGTGGAAACTTTGCGAAGCCGCGTGGGAAAACGCATGGCCAATCAGCTATACATATTAGTGGATACTAAAGCCAGCAAACTCTACCTCAAGCAAGGATTAAAACTTATCCGGGAGAACATCTGTTCTGTGGGAAGAGGGGGGATTCTAGTTGATAAACAAACAGGAAGGAAATGGGAATTCAGCACCCCCAAAGGACTCTTTCAAGTCACCTGGAAAACTGAGGACCCTTTGTGGATCAAGCCCGACTGGGCCTTTGCTGAAACAAAACAACTTATTCCACCCCCTGACGATCCTTCCCGCTTGGTGCAGGGAGAGTTAGGAAAATATCTGCTCAGCATGGGCAATGGCTATCTGATCCATGGAACTAAAAACGAAGCCTCTCTGGGACAGCCCGTCTCCCATGGTTGCATTCGATTAGGAGCGGAAGATCTGGATTTTATCTATCACGCCGCCAACCTGAAAACTCGAGTCTATGTATACTAACGAAGAAATTCAAACTACTGACTCCCAACAAACACCCAGCGCCAACCCTATTAAGACGTACTGGCTGAAGTGGCATGACGCTATTTACCATTTAAGCCAACGGTCGGTTTCTATCCCGGAAGCCCTCCTGTTGGTGGCACTTCTATGGGGAGCCTTGTTTTTTGAGTATTCCCAACTTCAAAAGCATCTTCAGGAATTGGAAAAGAACTTAAGCAACACCAATCACATCCTGGAAGAAACCGCCACCGCGGTAGAAACGGCAGAAGTCATCAACTCCATGAAAACTAAAGATATTCAGAAAATCAAGTCGGTCTTGGTTAGTCAGACCAAAACTCAAAAGAAGTTTTATGAAGAGAACCTAATTCTAGCCGATGAGAAGCGCCAATTGGAAAAACAGTGGGATATTCTTATTACTTATTTGATGCTGGATGCTGAAACCGGAAAGCTCAAGCTCATGAAGGGAGATCAGGCGGCCAAAAACTATAAAGTAGAGCCTGTCCAATGTTGGGGGAACTATATCTTAGAAAACAATAAGCCTATTACGGTCACCTCCAAAGAAAGATTTGCCCATCCCGAAAGAGGACGGGTGGAGATCCAGGAGGGACAGTTGAATTGGATTCCTCCCCAAGTAGGTCCTGCCTCCCGAAACTTAGCCTTGGGTGAGCACGTCCTGTTCACCAATACCTCTCTCATCCTCCACGCTCCTGCGAAAGATAAGCAACAACATGAAGCCTACCCCCACTGCTGCATTCCCATGAGATCAGGTACCGCCAAACAAGTGTATGACGCAGTGTATGTGGGATCGCGCATTTTGGTTCCCAACGATAGCCAGTGAAACTCCGCCCCCGCAAGGGGGGCGGCATCTTTCTCCCTCTCCTTTGAAAGGAGAGGGTGGGGGTGAGGATTCCTTCGTGAAGAGAACCCTCACCTGGTCCGGTGTAACACCGGACCATCCTCTCCCTGAAAGGGAGAGGAAAAAACAGCGTCTCATCCGCCCCGGTGGACACCGGGGCGGCATTCGACAGAGGAAAACATTAGTAAGTGACATTGGTGGCCACACATGGAAAGGACTGATTCCTTTCCAGCCCCATCCTTTAGGATGGGGCTTTAGGGTGGATCGGGGTAAACCCTGGAAAAATAAATTCTTTCTGATACAATAATGTTATGGCCCTACTACTCTCCTTTTTTTTAATCCTGACCCATTCTCCTCAGGTTTCAGCCAAAGACAACGGGGAGGATTCCTTTACTCAACAAATAAAAGATATAACGGTTCAAGTATACAGACCAGACACCACCCTTTCCAGTCCGAAACTGCAGGCTTCGAAATCCATCATCCGCGGGGCCACCTTAAATCCGGACACCGGCCTTCTTTATCTCTTAAACCAAGAGGGTGTGTTAGAGATTAAAGCATTGGATTCATCCCGTCCCTGGAGAAAGACTCCCAAAATGAGGGCCTTTGATTCCTCCAGGGCGCTGGCCTATAACCCGGTCAACCGATCGCTTTACGCGTTAGGATACAATGGGATCCTACAGATCAGATCGGTGGACTGGCATGGCAACGTCGTTGCCGCCAGTCCTTCTACACGAGGCAAGAGTCCAAGCTTCAAACTTTCCGAAACTCCCGCGGCGTCCTTCACCTTCAACCCACAATTTGGGTTGTTCTACGTGCTAGAACCAGACGGTACCATGGACATCAAACAGCTGGACTGGGATACCGAAAACTTATCTCCCAAAGCCACCCCCCTCAAAAATCCTCTTCATTTCAAAGCCTTTGATATTCCCATCACCGCCATCGCTTTCAACCAGGATATTGAATTGCTTTATGCCGTAGACTCAGCAGGATTTATAGAGCTGAGAAAACTCGATTGTGATGGCAGCGTACTTCCCCAAAACCCTGAGCCCTGGAAAAAACGCGCCTCCTTTAATGTCTTCACACCCCCCATCACTGCATTGACCTACGACCGACAACAAAAACTTCTCTACGCGGTGGGACCGGAAGGCAGGGTACAATTCAGAAAGGTGGATGAAAATGGGAATATCCTACCGTAATTCCGACACAACAAAGTACGCATCATCAGCGCTAGGGATATGAGTCAGAAGGAAAGGAGGACCTCACGGATCGTATCCAGAATGCTATCCACGTGCCCTACGGTTTCATTTAGGGCCACAGATCTACCTCTCTGATTGAATTAATTCCTCCACGGCATGTCGAAAGGTCGTTGGGTCAACAGCAGGATAACGATATAGTTGTGGTTCGATCTGCTGATAATAATTCATGAGTTTCTTAGAATCAACTAATCTTCTCCCCAGCATCTCCCGCACATCCTCTAAATCTTGTTGGTGACCTCTTTCTATTTTGGCAAGGGCTTGTGCATATAGATCATAATGATAAAAAGATATCTTTCCCTCCTTCGCTACAAACAAACTGCGTTCTTCCCATCCGGAAAGAGGGGGAATGAAGTGATCGGGTGAGGCGAACTCCACATTAATTTGGAGAGTTTCTTTGAGAGACCGCATCGCCTTCAATAGCTCATCATCCTCTACTGGAAGAATCTTAATATCCACATCAATCGTCATTGTCCGCCAGCCGATCAGTACCGCGGTGGCACCACCCGTAAAATAAACCCGCACATCCCTTTTAGCTGCAGCACCCAGCTCACTCATGAAGCGGCGAATACGCCCCGAGTCTGTTACTTGACGCATTCGGAAGCCCGTTCAAAACTTACCAACCTGCGAATGAGAGAATTATACCGGGAATGAGCCCCGTCAGAATTTTCGTGGCTTAACCGATCATAGAGCCGAATTTCTGGCGTAAGGAAGGGATGAGGAACTTCGATACCGACTCTGCGAAGCCTCGGCGCACCAATGGAAACAAGTAATGAGGGTATTGTCTCTAGATTCTGAGAAATATCTTTCAAACCAGCGGAAATAAGATCACTTCCCGGAATATCATCCCTGAAAGACTCTTCAATTGGTTCCATCAGTTTTATTATAGCAGAGAATAAGGTAGCAGCTACCTTATTCCTGAGAGATAAAATTTCATCGGACGCACCCTTCTTTCCCTGGAAGAAAATTGGGTGGCTGACGGGGATCGAACCCGCGGCCTTCTGGGCCACAGCCAGACGCTCTACCATTGAGCTACAGCCACCAATGTCACTTTCAATGTCACTACGTGTCCTGCGGCTTTACGCAGGGCCACCAATCTAACATCTCGCTCAGCAACGTGTCCTACAGTTTCATGTAGGGCCACCAATGTCACTTTCAATGTCACTACGTGTCCTGCGGCTTTACGCAGGGCCACCAATGTCACATGCAATGCTGCAACGTGTCCCACGGTTTTATGTGGGGCCACCATATGAAGACAGTTCTAAGTTCTAAGTTCTAAGTTGTTACTTCAAACCGAAAGGCATATCATTCTAGGATTTTGAAGCCTAGCGAGCAATATAGTGTTAAAGACCCAAACATCGATAGGCCCAATTACCGAGCATAATTTCCCCAAAGACCTATGTGAGAACATGTGCTTTTTATTAGATTGGATAGTGACCAAGATGAATAAAGCGAGATTCCTATGGCATTTTCCAAACGCGAAGCTCCTAACTGTTCCCTCTGTCCTTACCAGAAAAACTGCCTTTTCAGCTATCTAGACAAATCCTCCCAGAAAGAGTGGAAGGAAATCCGCATCGCGAATCGATTTAGAAAAGGCGAGACCATATTTCATGAGGGGGAGAACCCACCCGGACTTTACGTGGTATGCACGGGAAAAGCAAAAATTTACAAAACTAGCCGCACCGGGGATCAACTTCTCACTCGTGTGGAAGAACCTGGAGATCTTTTGGGACATCGTTCTCTTTTAGCGCAAGAAAACTATTCGGGAGAAGCCACGGCCATGCAAGAAACGGTGGTCAGTCTGATTGATACCGATAATTTTTTCAACTTCCTCAATAAACACTTCAATGCTTGCCTTGCCCTTTTAAAAGCCCTGAGCTTGGATGTTCGCAGGGGGGAAGAGAAAGCTCGGGATATCGCTTACAAACCTGCTAAAGGACGCTTGTCTGAAATACTCGTTAGGACCATGCACAAGAATGGCAGTCCAGTCTATGGAAAAAATCTAGACTCGCAGCCCTCCCTTCGGGAGGGGAAGCTCTTGGTCTCGGGATACAAACGTAAGGAACTGGCTGAGATGGCGGGTCTGACCGTAGAGACCACCGTCCGCATGATCAGACAATTTGAAAAACAAGGTCTCCTTAAGAAACAAGGCAAAGATCTTCAAATCCTCGATGAAAAACGGTTGCGCCTCCTCTCAGGAAACCTCAGTTAAAACCAGTAAAGACAGTTAAAAGTTTAAAGTTCAA
>JACQJM010000026.1 GCA_016205045.1 Elusimicrobiota bacterium
TGGCTAAACAGTACTTTCCTTCCAATCCCGAGATCAGGATTCTAGATGAGTCCATTCAGAATGCCTTTGTGATACAAATACCTAAAAAGAAACCGGTTTCCGAGAAGACGCAGCCGGTTTCAGCCTCAGCTTCTCCCGCGCCCGTGGCTGTTTCTTCTGAGAAATTTCCTCCTTCAAATCCTTCTTCTCAGAAGAGTAGCAATGGAATTTTATTGGGGGTGGGAGGTTTAGGACTACTTTCTTTGATTTTAATTTTGATCTACGGGTTTCGAAGAACCAACAGAATGTTTGCGGAAAATATGAAATCCGTTCAAGAGGCCTTGCAGAAAGAAGAAGAGGAAAATAGAGTCCTGCTGAAAACGGCCATGGCTCAGAAAAATGCTGTAAAACAAGAAGTAGTTCCAGCAAAAATAGAACCACCCAAGGCTTCTCCTCCTCCCAAGAAACAGGAAAACATGGTGCCCATTCCCGCGGAGTTAAAAGAATATTTGGTGTCCAAGGGGCGTATTCCTAATCCTGTGTCTCCCTTGCCGGTCACCCCAAAAATAGCAGAGAAAAAACAAGATATTCTATTCGGAGTTTCTTCTCCCGAAAGAGAGGAGGCCTGGGGGCGCATCGCTTCCCAAGCGGTTCAGCTCCACGAGGCCTCTCCCCAGGAAGCCATTAAATTTGTCGAGACGTTAGCGAGTGACCCCGATCCTTATAAGCGTGCCTGCATCGTTCCAGCCTTAGAGAAGATCGGGACACCTAAAGCCTGGGATATCCTTCTGGGACTTGTCCAGGATCCTCACGTGGATGTGAAGCGGGAAGCGCTTAAATGCCTTGAGAATTTTAAACGGAGGAGCCAAGAAAATAAACTCACGGAATCCTATAGGCAGATCATTGAGCAGGCTCTCAAGCAAGAAAGGGAAAAGGGAGAGTGGTTGCTTTAGAAAATGAGTGTTACCTAGCAGGATAAATAAAAATGCCTCCTAGGGGAGTCGAACCCCTGTTTCGGCCTTGAAAGGGCCGCGACCTAACCGCTAGTCGAAGGAGGCTATTAGCCCAAAAAATTCAGTTGCCTACCATGTTTCGTCTGAAGCGACCGTATAATTTTATGCAACTGAATTTGCGTCCCAAACAACCTTGGAGCCGTAGCTTTGGGACGTACCCAACCTGCGAATTCCAAGGATGTTGGGTACGACTGCGTCGCTGGACAACCCCGTCGCCGTCAAGCGGCGCCGGCCCTCTGGGTGAATTCCCCAACTGGGGAATTCAGGTTAGGGCTGTCCTAGTCCTAGTGATTTTATCAAATAGGCCAAGGCGATACCAGAATAGGGGGTGCAGCGAAAATTTCCGGGTATATTGCCCAGGGGTCCTGCCTTCCGGTTCGCCCCTCGGCTTCCCTCACTCCACCCATCCCCTGCTAGGGTAGCGAGATGTGGTCCACCGTTCACCTTCCGTTGCGGGACCGATGGGCTGGAACCGAAGGCACCCCTGGGCAAAGATAGACCAGGGTCAGGTTTGGAGGAGTTTATTTAACGACGATCAACTTCAAAATTTGATGCGGTAATTCGGATCCACGAATCTCTATGAGATATAATCCCGATTCCATTCTCAGCCTTCCACCTTCTTGCTGCAGATTTATGACGATCCCCCCGCCAGGATTGGTTCTCTGAAGCAAAACATGGCCGTTCAGGTTCACTATCTTGGCTTCTTCTACGGAAGAGTCAAAGACCAGGGATTGATTAAATCGAGGATCTTCTGTCAAAACGATGGGACCCTGATTTCGTTGTTCATTCTCCGCCATCACCATCCCGTAGGGAGTCTCTCCATTGGATTTCTGCACAAATGCAGGAATCATTCTGGGACGGCCACCACCACCTCCCGGCACCCGGACGGTGATAGATGGAGAATTGCTCACGTTATCTGAGGTGTCCACCGCCTTTGCCTGAAGCGTGTGAGAACCGGCAGGAGCGGTCCAGGACAAGGTAACGGTGAAGGAAGAGACAGAAGGATTGAGGTTTTGGTAATGTCTTAATATTCCATCAGCCCACAGCTCTACTCGTTTGACCCCTGCATTGTCCCAACCGGTAAGAAGGGCATTGATATTGGAGCTGACCGTGCTGCCATTTAAAGGAGAAAGGATGTTGATGGTGGGGGGTTGGATGTCAGGAGAACCAACCGAAAAAAATCTTCCTGTTCGGGCAGGGTTATGAGAAAACATGGGCCAGCCCTGGCCGGTCGTGTTGCCGGGTAGTTCCCAGAGGTATAAGATGGCTGGACCGGAGGTCATCAGGGTGCCATCAATATCATAAGAGTTATTCTTTAGGCCGGAAGCAACGGCCATTTCTATTTTTCCATCCCGGTCCATATCCGATAGGGCAGAGGGCGTCACATCATATTTCCAGAAGGGGACCCATCTTCTGGACCAGTACCAAGAAGCATCATTCCTAAATATTTTGAGGCCATCCGAATTATCGTGAGTAATAAAGTCGAGTCTTCCATCCCCATCTAGGTCGCTCACTTCCACTTTTTCATCCAGCTGGGTGTTTTTATAAAGTATATCACCAGTCAAGGTCAGTATGTGCAAACCTTCTATTCGACACAGTAAAATCTCGTCTATTCCATCATTGTCTATATCGGCCGCAGAAGGATTCATGGTTTCGGTGAGAGCTTTGTTGAGTTCGGTACGAGCCATTTTAGGCCAGGTGGGAAGAAGGGTGCCGTCTTTTTTCCAGCCATATACGTACTCATTATAGCATCCCAGGCAGCCAACGTCTTCTCCGGCAGTCACAAAAACTTCCAGGTTCCCATCTCCATCGATATCTCCAAACACAGGATAGGTTCTAAAAGCATAGGGGATGCCAAAAAAAGAGGTGGGGGTCGTTGGCCATCCGGGTAGCCTATTGCCTTGGTTGTCCAGGAGAGCGAACTGACCTCCGGCAACCACCGCAATTTCAGGGTGTCCATCCCCATCCATATCCGCTACCGCTAGCACATTGGTGTAGGGATCGGAGGATTGGGAAAATCCAACCATCTCGGAACCATTGGCATGAAAGGCATGGAGGGTATTGTTATCAGTGGTGAGAAGAATTTCTCTCTGGCCGTCTCCATCCAGATCGGCGATGGCCGGCATCTCGCTTTTCTGGGGGGAAGTGTTCTCCACCACAGGGTTAGGCCATCCGGGATAAAAAGTTCCATTATTCCGGATCACATAGATTTTTTTAGAGAGATAGTCGCCGGCGGCATTGGGGACGGATGCCTGAACGATGATTTCTTTCCTGCCGTCATTATCCAAATCCTCCACCACCACCTGCCAATTGATCTGATCGGTGGGGTTCAGGGACACGGGGAACCCAGGAAAATTGCTGCCATCCTTTCTAAAAACATACACGCGGTTCATGGCCGCGGCAATCACCTCTTTGGTTCCATCTCCATCCATATCTCCCATGGCGGGGACCACATGGCAATTCTTGACATAGGGACAGTTCGTTTCCAGTGTTTTGGGCCAACCTGACACGAGACTGGAATCCAGGTACACATTGGTGGAAACTTGTTCTGTGCCGCCGTTGGGAGAGGTCAATGTCAGTCGGAGGGCATAGGTTCCGGACGGCGTTACTCCCGAAGTGTCCCAACTGCCCAGAGTGCCGTTCTCCACCGGTTGCAGACCGCCATTGACAAGAGAGATTCCTTGACTGGAATAGGAGTTGGGGGATCCAGCCCAGGCATAATCTAGACGGTACTGGGAAAAGCTTAGCCCGTTCTTTGTGGAAGCGGTTCCTGTGATTTGGAGCACATCGCCTAAGCGAACCAAATAAGACCCAAATGGCTGGAGCGTGGTGTCCATGTTGTCCACGATCACTTCATGTATTTGAAATTGGTACGTTTTACCTGAGGTATCCGTGGCGGTTAAACGAATGATATTGGGTCCTTGAGTCAAATTCAGGATATTGACCGTGCCCAAAACGCCGTCTATCACTTGATTATTACCCGTGGCGATGGTGGTCCAAGAGGTAGGAACTCGACCCGCACCGATCTCTAGTCTGTAACTCGCGAAATTTGGTCCGGGGATGCTGCCCATGATGGAGAGGCTGTCCCCAGACAGGGTTTGATGGCTGACGGGGTTTGTGATGATAGGAGTCAAAGCGTGGAGGTCGGAGAGGGCCAGAGTGTTGCCGGCATTGATACGCCCGTAACCAAATAAAGTGTCTTTTCCCGGGCTGCCCAGATCATCCGCTCCGTGGCGAAGGGTTTGACGCACTTCCTCGGGATTAAGAGAAGGGTTTTGGGATAAAAGGAGGGCGGCTAAACCCGCCACATGGGGAGTGGCCATGGAGGTGCCTGAAAGTCGGCAGTACTGGGCAGCGACCGTGCGGGAGGCGTCGCAGATGCGATTAGTGGAGGCGCGCACGGAGAGAATGTCCACCCCAGGAGCGGCGACGTCTATCTTTTCTCCCCAGTTTGAAAAATTGGCTTTCAGGTCATTGGGGTCTGAGGCGGCGACGGTGATCGCCATGTCGGCGGAAGCAGGATAGAAATCCACGGCGTCGGAACTGCTGTTGCCGGCCGCGGTGACGGTGACCACACCAGCCTCGTGAACATACCGGATGGCGTCATCTAAAGGTTGGAAATAACAGGCGCAACCCCAGCTGTTGGAAGTCACACGGGCCCCATTGTCCGCGGCATAAATCATCGCGGGGATAGCGTCGGCCAAGTTTCCCGATCCACCGGCGGTTAAGATTTTTAGAGCCATGATTCGGCTGGACCAGTTCATGCCCACCACGCCCACAGCGTTGTTGCCTGTGGCCGCGATGGTGCCGGCGGTGTGGGTTCCGTGGCCATGGTCATCGATTGGGTCGTTATCCCCATTGGCGTAATCCCAGCCATAGACGTCATCCACATAGCCATTGTCATCGTCATCTAAGCCATTGCCGGGAATTTCTCCTGAATTGACCCACATATTGTCCCTTAAATCTTCATGATTTCTATCCACTCCCGTGTCTATGTCGGCCACGATGACGGAGGTGCTGCCGGTGGTCTGATCCCAGGCCGGTTCGGGGCTGGTTTTGCGGATTCCCCAGAGGTCGGAATAAGTCTGGCCCCAGGTCCCACTGGAAACATAAAAAGGGTCGTTGGGAACGGCCATGGCCCGTGCCACGTAGTTGAGGGAAGCGGACTCCACGGAAGAATCTATTTTGTATTCGTTTAAGATTTGGTTGAGTCGTTCTAGTTTTTGAGAATGGCTTTTGTCGGAAGCGGAAAGGATCTCTTGGGGAGAATTGAGGGTGATTTTATACCACTGAAAAACCGGAGTTTGAGTTTTAGATTTCTTACCCCCCTGAACCAACCGGCGAAACTTCTGGGCGCCATGCTTGAGGTTCAGTTGGTCAAGGTGGGCGAGGCCGGTTTGGAAAGGAACATCTTCTCTAATCAAGAGGGCGGATTCTTTTTTAATCTTGATGAGGATTTGGTTGGAAATAATCTCAGGACCCTGGTCGGGTGTTCCCAAGTCCATGTATGCCCATAGGGGTAAAGAGACTATCGAAGATAAAAAAACAGCGAGAAATAAAGTGAGGTTCTGGAAAATCTGCCGGGATTTACCTGGAGGTTGGCGCATGAACGCCTTATTTTACCAGGAAGATGTACGCAGGGCATGGGCCTTTGCTCCCAGAAAAGATGCGCCAAAGGCTCCAGAGGAAATTAGGTCTTATGGGCCTCCCCAAAGGCCTAAAGAATACTACTGAGAAGAGGTTTCTCCTAAAATTTCTATTTTTGCTTTTGCGCGAAGGTTCTGCACCACTCCGGCAAGAGCTTGAGAAGTCTTGTTGTCCAACAAAATCTGTTTCAACTCTCCCTCAACTTTTTTAAGATTGGCAGGTTCGGCTTTTCGTTTTTCAACCACCTCTAGAATGTGAATGTCTATCCCGCTGCGTATCACCACGGGTTCCCCTGGCTTAAGACCAAAGGCGACCTTCTCCATCTCGGGCTGAAGCATCCCTCGCGTGACGGAACCGATGTCTCCTTCGCGGGTGCGTGAGGCCTCATCCAGAGACTTCTCCTGTGCCAATCTGCCGAAATCGGCCCCCGCTTTGATCGCAATCAAAAGATCGTTTCCTTCCTGTTCCGTTTTAACCAGAATGTGTTTTAAGTGAATGGATTCGGGGCTTCCCAGTTTGTCCTTATTCTGCTCGAAGAAATCTCGTAATTCGCCCGCAGACACTTCAATCTTCGCCAGCCGTCGCACCAATGTGTCTCGCGCAACCTGGAAGCCGATTTGAGCTTTTACCGCTTCTAAGCTGGTTCCTGACTTTTGAAGCTGGGACTCGAAAGTTTTATCATCTTTAAATTGCTGCCGGATTCGTTGGAGACGATTTCCCACCTCTTTGGGATTAGGCTTTATTTTAAGTCGTTCGACTTCTTGAGCGATCAAGTTTTCATCTACCATCTGGTTTAGGGTTTGTGTGCCGGAGGCAGCCACTAATCTTTGAAGGAATTCAGATTGAGAGATAGTTCTACCATTGACGTTGGCCACCACAGGATCTGTTTGAGCCATGGCGACACGAGAAGTCAGTAAAAGGCACAGGGGAATAATTTTTTTCATAAGATTCTCCTATTATCTAGAGAGGAAATGTAACAGTTCCTTTACCCCCTGTCAATCCGGATATGCCTCGACCTCACCCACTATAGGCTCGGCCAGATTCCTCGGGGCTTTCACTTCGAAAAA
>JACQJM010000027.1 GCA_016205045.1 Elusimicrobiota bacterium
GCTATACTTCATCCTCGAGCATAAAAAGTTTTACATAAAGACTACCTTCATTTGTGGTCTTGCTTTCGTCAAACTTTTGGCTTATTCTCCTTGCGTGGGGCAGACTTCCACCTCGACGATTTCTACCCCTTTCCCTATTTTTCTGCGTGGCCTCGCAACCCCAAAACTTGAAATAGGAACGATGGCTGAGAAGTACAGTCGGGCGGGACCCGGCAATCTCTGGTGGACCAGTCTTAAAATTCCCCTCACTGCGACCTGGACAGGCCTGGCCCATCTAGAACATCTTAGGCGGTTTAATCATCTCGACACTGCGGGAGCCGTAGGGGCTGCCTGGAAACGAGAAGGGCAGGGAGGCTATTTTCAAGTTCAAATTTCCCCACACGCTAACATCTTATCTCGATGGAACTTGGAGGGCGCTTGGGACTACTCTTTGTTTAAAGGGCTCTACCTGGAAGGCTCCGCTCGAGCAGCGGAATATATTCCAGCTCATGTGTATTCCGGATCTCTTGGAGTTTACCTATGGCCAATGAGCTGGACTGAATTACTGTTACGCGGGACCTCGACACTCACCCGCTTTCGCCAGGCTCCCACCACACTCCGCCCTGGCATTTTAGGACTTGCGAATCTGTTTTTGTACAAAGAAACCTTGCGCCTAACACCTTCCATCGGTTACTACGAAGAACCCTTCGAGTCAGGTGCCCCCGGAAGCCTTAACGCTTTCAAAGCCATCCTCTATCATCTGGGAATTGGTTTCCGACCCTCTACCCTATTGGAAATAAAACTCGATGGTGACTACGAAGATCGAAATGACAAGACCTTTGTGCGACGAGGCCAACTTTCCATTTCTTATCAGTTCTAACCCCCTACCAATAGGCAGGGTCATTGAATATCTTCGATTGGACACAGGTAAGAATCCTATCCTCATGGCATGGTCGCGGGAATGAATTTTGAACTGATCTTCAAGTTGAGCTTGTTTGTCAGTGGCTCCCTTTTTAGCTTGGCGGTGCTTCTAACTGCGGGACTTATGATTTCCAAAATAGTCCGACGAGGATGGGCCCGCTACACCTCCAGCCGCGAAGAGATCTATAAGGCCCCTATCCTTCACGCTATTTCTAGCGAATCGAATGCGGTACTGGAACTACTGTTTCGCCACAAGCGGCGCTGGGGGGATTGGAAAATTGTCGAGCACAGCCTCTTAAAATGGGCGCAAGGACTCCGAGGTTATGGGCACCAAAAGCTCTGTGAGATATTCGATCAGAATGGATTTGCGGATTACGAGATTCGGAATTTAAAAAGCATTCGCTGGTGGGTGCGGGCTAGGGCCGCCCAGCGATTGGGCCAGATGCTTTGTGTCCGGGCTTCTTCACCTCTCATCGGGACTTTGCAAGACCATTCCCTGGAAGTGAGACTGATGGCTTCTTGGGCCTTGGGAAGGTTGAAAGACCCTAAGGCCGTGGACCCCATCGTTCAATCCTTGGCGCATTATTCCAAATTGGCCGCTTTGCGGGCGACCAACATCATTTTGACCATGGGACACAGGACGGTTCCAATTTTAGAGGGGCTCCTTCAAAACCCGGACCGCGATGTCCAGGTCTTGGCCATTGACCTTCTAGGCGTCTTGAAGGAAAGACAGGCCACAGATCAGCTCATTCCATTTTTGAACGCCAAAAATCTGGACACCCGCGTAGCCGCCTGCAGAGCCCTGGGCAACATCGAAGACGAAAAAGCAGGCCCCTCTGTGGCGCGATGCCTGCAAGATCCAGCCTGGCAAGTCCGCTCTAAAGCAGCCTTTGTCGTGGGGCAACTGGGTTATGTCCAGGCTATCCCTGATCTCAAAAGGACGATGGGGGATAAATTCTGGTGGGTTCGGCTGCACTCGGGTGAAGCCCTCTCTAGATTGGGAGGGCAAGGCCAGAAAGCCTTACAGGAAACTCTATCTTCGGAAGACCGGTTCGCGCGAGACATGGCGGCCCAGTGGTTGGATGAACTGGCTGCTTCGAATTTATGAGTCTTTTTTATTGGATGGCCAGGTTTGTCAACAATACTCAGTACGTTGTCCTTTTCTATTTTTTGGCTGTCAACACATTCTATCTGATTCTCTTTGTCATTTCACTCTGGGCCATTCTGGGGTACGTTCGTCGCATGAGCTATCGAGACCTTCAGGAAATCACACGCTCTAAACTCACTCCCCCTATTTCCATTTTGATTCCGGCGTACAATGAGGCGGCCAATATCACATCCAGTGTCCATGCTATTCTTCAGGTGAACTACCCGGAGTATGAAGTGATCGTCATCAACGACGGCTCAACCGATGACACTCTGCAGAAGTTGATTCAAGCTTTCGGACTTAGAGAAACCAAGAGGATTTATCACCAAACCATTCCCACTAAAAAAGTTAAAGGCATTTATGCAGCAAGCAAGGCGACTCCGTGGGCCAAGGTCCTCGTACTAGACAAAGAGAATGGAGGGAAGGCCGATGCCCTCAATGCCGGCATCAACGTGTCGCAATACCCTCTTTTCTGTTCCGTGGACGCCGATTCTATTCTTGAGAAGGATTCCCTGACGCGGGTGGCGCTTCCTTTCATGGAGCGTTTTGGCGGGACGGTGGGGGTGGGCGGGATCGTCCGCGTAGCTAATGGTTGTTCGATCTCACATGGGATGGTGATGAAAGTAAGGCTATCAAAAAAATGGCTTCCGCGATTTCAGGTGGTGGAGTATTTAAGGGCATTCTTGTCAGGGCGCATAGCTTGGTCCAAACTCAATGGCCTTTTGATCGTTTCCGGGGCCTTCGGGTTGTTCAGAAAAGATCCCGTAATAGATGTCAAAGGTTTCGACACCAGTACGGTAGGAGAAGACATGGAACTGGTACTCAGGCTTCACCGTAACTTGAGAACGAAAGAACGACAATGCCGCGTCGAATTTATTCCAGATCCGGTCTGCTGGACGGAGGTTCCTGAGAAATTGAAAACATTATGGAAGCAGCGCAGCCGATGGCAGAGGGGCCTTGGACAGTCCCTGTTTAAACATAGCTTTGTGTTTTTAAATCCACGCTACAAGCTCATCGGCCTCTTAGCGGCCCCTTATTTTTGGGCCGTGGAGTTCATGAGTCCGCTAATTGAACTATTTGGGTATGCGGTTTTGTTTCTAGCGGTTGTTTTTGGAGTGGCACAGTGGGCAGCCTTTGGAGCTTTTTTTGCCTTGTCAGTCCTCATGGGTATTAACTTATCCCTCTTGGCGGTTCTTTTGGAGGAGTTCACCCTACACCGCTATCCCGGGGTTCGGGATCTATTGCGACTCCTGGCAGCCTCTGTTCTGGAAAACTTAGGATACCGTCAGATGATTAATCTGGCCCGCCTGAATGGAATGATTGATTTATTTAGGAGAAAGTCCCACTGGGGAACGATGGAAAGGAAGGGGCTGGAGGAACCTGTGAGGTGAAAGGGTGCAGCGAAAATTTCCGGGTATATTGCCCAGGGGTCCTGCCTCCCGGTTCGCCCC
>JACQJM010000028.1 GCA_016205045.1 Elusimicrobiota bacterium
CCTGTCCGGGGTTTGCCTCTAGCCCCCGAACCCCATGAGAGGACCCTCCCGTGGTCCTCCCCGAAGGGACCCCTCCCCGCTATGGGAGCCGCAGGGCAAATCCCCAGCCATCTCTCATTGATGTTTTTTCCGGAAGGGGAGTGGGTGAGTTAAGTAAGGAAATGGTTAAAATAAAATCCCTTCATGCTAGAGAAATCTTGGACTCTCGTGGATTTCCCACGGTGGAAGCGGATGTTTATTTGGAGGATGGCAGTTGGGGACGCGCCGCGGTACCCAGCGGGGCTTCCACCGGTCAACACGAGGCCTTAGAACTGAGGGATGGAGGAGCCCGCTATCTGGGAAAAGGGGTTCGCAAAGCGGTGGATCATATCCATCGCACCATCGCTAGGGCGGTAGTGGGCGCTTCTTGGGAAGACTCTATTTCTCTAGACCGAAAACTTCTTTCCCTAGATGCCACCCCTACGAAATCTTCTTTGGGAGCCAATGCCATCCTGGCGGTCTCCATGGCTTTTTGCCGAGCGGCCGCCCATCATCTGAAAATTCCTCTCTATCTTTACCTGAGGAAGGCTTATAGCATTTCAGACAAGGATTTTTTAATTCCCACGCCGTTACTCAACATCATCAATGGAGGCAAGCATGCCGATAGCGGTTTGGATATTCAGGAGTTTATGGTGGTGCCGGGTGGAGGTTCCACATTTTCTCAAGCCATTCAGATGGGAACCGAGGCGTATCACCACTTGAAAAAGATTTTACAGGATCGCGGTCACTCCATAGCGGTGGGAGATGAGGGAGGCTTCGCTCCCCATTTAAAATCTCACCAGGAGGCGCTGGAAATTTTGACGGAAGCGATTTCAAGGGCAGGTTATGCCGATAAGGTTTTTCTGGCTTTGGATGCGGCTTCAAGTGAATTTTATAAGGACAAAAAATACCATTTCGAAAAACGTGCTTTAACGGCGACAGAATTAATCGGAATATATGCCCAATGGGTGAAGCGATACCCTCTAAAATCTCTAGAGGATCCCTTGGCGGAAGACGATTGGTCCGGATGGGCTAAATTAACAGAGCAGTTGGGAGACAGGGTTCGTTTGGTGGGAGACGATATTTTCGTGACCAATCCTATTCGGTTGAAGCGGGGCATCCAAGAGAAAGTGGGCAATGCTATTTTAATCAAGCTCAATCAGATCGGGACCGTCACCGAGACGGTGGAGACGGTGTTGCTGGCTCGGCGCTCTGGATATGAGTCCATCATTTCCCATCGTTCGGGAGAAACCGAGGATGCTTTCATTGCAGATTTAGCGGTGGCTTTGAATGTGGGAGCGATTAAAACTGGGGCGCCATGCCGTTCCGAAAGGACTTCCAAATACAATCAACTTTTGAGGATCGAAGAGGATTTAGGAGGAAAGGCGGTCTATGCCGCCGATCGCTTTTTTCGTCGGCTGAGTATCGCATAGAGCTTATCCGAGAATAGACTCTCTAATGTTGCGAGCGTTGGGCGCCGAAGAACCCGTTCGCAACAGGGAAAATGGGCTTGGTGAGAGAGTGGTTGGCCCGAATCCGTGAGAAGAAGTCAACCTACTGGTTTCAACTCAGTGTTTTTTTGCTGATTGTTGGAATAATGTTGGGTAACAAGGGATTTCGTGGATTGCTTCGCAATTACACGGAGCGCAAGAAGCTGTCCTCAGAGTGGTCCCGTTTAAAAAAGGAAGAAGCCGATTTGGCCTACCGGATCCACTCTTTTCAGAACCAAGATGCCTACCTAGAGAAAATTGCCCGCCAGGAGTTGGGATTTGTAAAGAAGGGAGAGTTAGAGTACCGGTTTAATTCCAACCCTTAGTGAACGAAAATGGCGTGGAGCAATACCCCTATCCCCAAACCAACCATCACTGCCCCTCCGATTGCTGGGGTAGCCAAAAGCAACGTGCCCATGCCAATCGCCCACAGAGCGTCCCATCCGGAAATGCCATTGGTAACATACCCCATGATTCCAGATGCTACACCCAGCGCGCCAAAAACTTGGCCGAAGGTTGAGAATTTGATGGCCAGGGCGCCAAGCCCGATGTACCAGACACCGTCAATCGCTTCACTCTTTGCTTTTGGATTCCATTCGGTGTGTTTTTTAACAGTCAAGCTTTCTTTAGAAACACCACTCTTTTCAAGAGTCAGGGTCGGTTGGTCTTGGGAAACCCTAGCATCCACCACGGGAACGGCGGGAGCCGCTTCCCCAAACCGTAAAGCAGCCTGAGAATAGATAGACTCTGCAGTTCCAGAGTAGATGGGTTGAGCAGCTTGTTCTAAGTCTTCTTGGACTGTCGCCGCCTTAATCTGACCTCCGCAAAAGATGATCATCCCCAAGGAAAGAGATGTTTTTTTCATAAAGGATCTCCCACTTAATTAAGGGCCACCAATGCATAAAAAGCCGTCATGCCCAAAGCGAACCCTATGTTAAATAGAGCTATCGATCCGATGGCTGAACCAGCGACTCCCAACAACAGGCCTCCTGCCAGCGCATAAGTAAGCACGCGATTATTTAAGATTGACGACCTAAGAAGAGGCTTTTCTTTAGTCTTATTGTTGGAAGAGGATTTATTGGTTTTATTCTCCATGCGGAGAGAACTTATAGAGTCAGTTTTCCTTATGACAACTCCTTCGTTTTCCTGGATGATCTTACGAATGTCAGAGTTTTGGACTCGAACGGCCACATCCTCAATGGAAACATATTCCCCGAAACTTGCCCGAGTGCCACTGTAGGAGAGTGGTTGTTGATTGGCCTTCTCCAGTTGATTACGAGCTGATTCGGCAGATATATTTCTCAGATCAAATACCGTAACCAGTGAAACTAACAACACTAACTTTTTCATGGTTCCTCCTTGCGAGGCTCTAAGTCACCTACATATTATACCCCAGGTAAGATTGTTCTTTAGGGACTTTGGGCCTAATATGAATGCAGCAAAAGGGCCTACTTGCTTTAGGTCTTTGGGTGCGTTATGTTGCGCGGTTCATTATGATAAAATTTAGCCCGAAATCCCCAGTTGGACCTTATGTTCCGACTCAAAGAGTCGTATAATAATGCGCACCTGGTTAGTCTTAGAATAGGAATGGAAACCAAGGAGAACAAACATGGCTGTTTTTAAAGATTCGGCAGAATTTCAGAATGTGTTTGAGACGTTTATTAAGAAGGCTCTGGCGCATGAGCGGGTGGGTCCCAAATTGGCGGCGTCGGGATTGGTCATTCAGTTTGTATATGCCGATCCTTCCGCGGTGCTGACCGTGAATCTCAAGCCCGAAGCGCCCAAGGAGTCGGGCTCGTTCGGAGCTTACTCCTTTGCTCCCGAATCCCCATGGAAAGTGGATGTGGCATTCTCGCAAAGCTCTGATTTGGGAAACCGGTTTTGGCAGGGTCAGGTGAATGTCATTGCGGCCCTGGCCAAGAGAGAAGTGAAGGCTTCCGGTTCCATCACCAAGGCTTTGGCGCTCATTCCTGCCATCCGTCCCATGTATAAGGTCTACAGCGATACGTTGCGAGAGTTGGGCATGAACCACCTGCTCGTAGGAGAAAATGCAGTCACCGTCCCTTAGCCACAAAGACGTCTCTTTCCTGGAAGGCCGGGCCTACGACCTCAGGAGGAAGCTGCTCCTTCTCACGGGCAAGATCGGGGGAGCCCACATCGGGGGATCCTTCTCCATGATGGATATCTTGGTGGTCCTCTATCACCGGTTTCTGCGGGTGGACCCTCAAAATCCTCGAGATCCTGAGCGCGATATTTTTGTTCTGAGCAAGGGACATGGGGCGGTGGGATATTGTCTGGTTTTGGCGGACATGGGTTTTTTCCCGGAGAAGGATCTGGACCAATTCAACCAGACGGGGAGCCGGTTCGGGGTGCATCCCGACAGGCATAAGATTCCCGGCGTAGATGCTTCCACGGGCTCTTTGGGCCATGGTCTCTCCCTATCGGTGGGATACGCATTGGCCAAGAGGCATTTGAAGCGTCAGCAAAGGGTGTTTTGTCTGATCTCGGATGGAGAACTTTGCGAGGGAAGTACCTGGGAGGCTTTTTTGGCGGGAGCGCACTTTAAATTGGGGAATCTTTACGTGATTGTGGATTTCAACAAAATGACCCAAGATGGTTCCCTGGCAGAGACCATGAACATGGAGCCGGTGAGAAAGAAACTGGAGAGTTTCAACTGGTCTGTTCGAGAGATCGATGGCCACAATATCAACCAGATTGTGGAAATATTGGAGAATCTTCCGGAACCCAAGGAGAACACTCCTACCGTCATTTTGGCTCACACCGTTAAGGGGAAAGGTGTGCCTTGGATGGAAAACACAAGCGTGTGGCATTATGGCGGATTGGATGAGGAAAAGGAGAAACAAGCTCTCGCGGATCTGGCCCATTATTACGGCAGGAATGGAAAATGAGCTCCACCAAGGAATTTATTGTTGATGGCAAGGGTCTCACCTGGACCGTGGACACTCTGGATCAACTGACCCAGGCTGAAATCTATGGAAAGGTGTTGACGGATATGGCCCGAGTTCGTCCCGATATTGTGGTGTGCTGTGCCGATCTTCTAAAATCCACCAAGTTGAGGGAGTTCCAAAGGACTTTTCCCCAGCGGGTATTCAATTTTGGCATTAGCGAGCAGAACATGATGTCCGCCGCGGCGGGTATGAGCTTGGAGGGGCTTCATCCTTTTGTCTCGACCTTTGGGGTGTTTGCCAGCATGAGGGCTTGTGAGCAGGTGCGCACCGACGTAGTGTACCAGGGGACTCGGGTCAAAATCATCGCCACCCACTCGGGATTAAGTTTTGGGCAGGCAGGAACAACTCACCACTGCACCGAGGACCTAGCCATCATGAGGTCCTTCGCAAGGATGACGGTGATCGTGCCCGCGGACTCCTTCGAAACGGCTCAGGTCATTCGTGCCCTGGTGGATCATGAGGGTCCGGCTTATGTGCGGTTGGGCCGTGGGTTTGAATTCCCAGCCTACGAAAGCGATCAGTTTGAATTTAAGATCGGCAAGGCCAACAAGATCAAAGAGGGAGACGCCTTGACGGTCATCGCTTG
The DNA here is from genome assembly GCA_016205045.1 of Elusimicrobiota bacterium. Taxonomy (GTDB): domain Bacteria; phylum Elusimicrobiota; class Elusimicrobia; order JACQJN01; family JACQJN01; genus JACQJM01. Next base: position 5,064 of record JACQJM010000028.1, read on the forward strand.
CGGGGTGGGGGTGGAGGGGGCCAAAGAGGCCGCGGAGTCTCTGGAGTTTGATGAGGGGATTTCCATTCGCGTTTTGGACATGCACACGATCAAGCCTTTAGATCGTGAGGCCGTGCAGAAGGCGGCGCGAGAAACTAAGCGCATCATAACGGTAGAAGAGCACAATATCATCGGGGGCTTGGGGTCCGCGGTGGCGGAGGTCTTGGCGGAGGAGGGCGTTTCGGTGCGGTTCAAGCGGTTGGGCATCCCCGATACATTTTGCCAGATCGGCTATCCCGAGGACCTGTATAAAGTTTACGGCATTGACAGCGACGGGATTATCAAGGCCGTCCAGGAGATGTTGAAGGTATGACCGGGGATTCTCGGACCTTTGTGGTGACGGGATGCGCCAGCGGCATTGGCCGTCATGTGGCCAACGCATTGGTTTTACAGGGACAGCGCATGCTGGCGGCCGACATCAATTTGAAAGCCCTGGAAGAGAATGCCAGAGTTCAGGGTTGGCCGGGGGACCGGGTTCTGCTTCAGGAGCTGGATGTGCGCGATTCCGAGTCCTGGGAGGAGGCCCTGCAGTCTGCAGTTTCCCAATTCGGGGGAATCGATGTCCTCATGAATATCGCCGGGTATTTGGAGCCTGGCTGGGCTCACGAGATGAAGTCGGAGGATGTGGATCGACATTTTGATATCAATGCCAAAGGGGTCATTTTTGGAACGCAAGCTGCGGCCCGAATCATGATTCCACAGAAACGTGGGCATATCATCAACATGGGCTCCATGTCCGCCTTGGCGCCTATCCCGGGACTCGCCCTGTACAGCGCCTCCAAATACGCGGTCCGGGCTTTTTCATTGGCCGTAGCTCAGGAGCTCCGTCCTTATGGGATCTATGTCACGGTGGTATGCCCGGATGCAGTCAGCACGCCCATGCTGGAACTTCAAAAGAGGTATAAGCAGGCCGCTTTGACTTTTTCCGGGCCGCGTATATTATCGGTAGAGGACGTAGGCCAATTGATCCTGGGACCGGTTCTTTCCCGCAAGCCATTGGAGATTTTCCTGCCCAAGTCTCGCGGTTGGTTGGCACGCGTGGCGGATCTTTTTCCTCAACTGGGATTTCTGCTGGGCCCTGCCTTCCAAAAGAAAGGGCTCAAACGTCAAGCCTCCCTAAAAGTTTAGAAATTCCCCGAACAGTAGTTTTTCCTCCCCCTTGAGGGGGGAGGGCAGGGTGGGGGTGAGATGAGCTCGACAAAATGAACCCCTCACCCTAACCCTCTCCCGCAGGGGGAGAG
>JACQJM010000024.1 GCA_016205045.1 Elusimicrobiota bacterium
GAAAGATGGGATTTAGCCAAGGGAAAAACATTTCGGACATTTGGCTTCAAAAATTGGAGACCCGCTCGTGAAAGATTCAGAGTCTCAAAATATCAGTCAACGACAAAGAAACTTATACATCTCCATGCATGAAGAGTATGAAGCCCATTACTATGATGCCATGTCCATGAAATACAGAAATTTGTTCTTTTTAGATCCTTTACTCTCGGGGTTAGATTTTAACGGAAAAAAGGTGGCGGATCTTGCTTGCGGGAGCGGACACAACTCCAAGGAAGTATTAAAGAGATTCCCTCGGGTTGATATCATGGGGTTCGATATCTCACCCGCTGCCTGCAAGGCTTATAAAGAAGTGGTAGGGCGTCCCTCCTATGAATTGGACTTAACCCTGGGAAGCTCCCCCCTTCGAGACTTTGACGCGGCCATGATGATCGGCGGGTTACATCACTGCGCTTCAAACTTGAAGGGAACCCTAAAAACAATATCCTCTCTTTTAAAACCAGGCGCCACATTCCTCATGATGGAACCCAGCAGTGATTTCTTTCTGCAAACTGTAAGAGAGGTTTGGTATAAAAATGACCGTCATTTTGACGCCTCCACAGAACAAGCTCTCTGTCATGACCAAATTCTTTCACAAGCTCAACCGTGGTTTTCCTTAAAAGATGTGTGCTACACGGGAGGGCCCGGCTACTTTCTGGTCTATAACAGTCTCCTTTTTAGAATGCCCCAACCCATAAAAAAAATAATCAGCCCGCCCATTATTCTGCTAGAGAAATATTACAACAAACTCCCCGGAAAAAGAATCTTCCCCTGCTTTATTTCCCGATGGACCAGAACACATCAAAAATGAGTCGTCATCATCTTTGAGCTGATGAAATTATCTTTCCTTGATTTTTTATGCTGCCCTCAATGCCAGTCTGATCTACACCTACAAACAACTCGGGGAGAAGGAAAAGAAATTATTGCCGGGAAATTAGATTGCTTAAACTGCGGACAAACTTACCCTATTCAAGAAGGAATTCCGCGGTTTAAAACCCAGCAACTACAGGATGAGGCGGCTCAAACCATAAAGAACTTTGGCGCCTCTTGGATCAAATTTTCATGGCTGGATCCCAGTTACGAACAACAATTTTTAGACTGGATCCACCCTGTGAATAGAAATTTCTTCGAAGGCAAAACCATTCTAGATGCGGGGTGTGGAAAAGGCAGGCATCTGGTTTGGGCGCAACGATTTAAAGCTAAAGCGGTGTTTGGCATCGATCTCAGCGACGCGGTACAAGTCGCCTACCGTCATACCCGCCAGTTGCCCAACGTCCATGTGGCTCAGGCAGATATTTATCATCCCCCTCTAAGGTCCGCCTTCCACTACATTTATTCTCTAGGGGTTCTCCAGCATTTACCAGATCCTGAAAAAGGATTTCACTCACTAGCCAAATTGCTTCGCCCGGGGGGCTCCATATCCATTTGGGTCTATGGTCGGGAAAATAACTCATGGATCATTTGGTTTATCAATCCATTACGCCGAGCTATCACGTCTAGAATGGGCCCGTGGGGACTTCAAGTAGTAAGCGGGGCCATCACAGCCTGTGTCCTGTGGCCATTGCTTAAACTGGTGTATGCTCCTTCATGCCGCTTATTTCCTCGTTTAGCACGCCGGTTATTTTATGGAGAATATCTGTGTTATATCTCCAAATTTCCCTTCCGTGATATTAACTCAATCGTATTCGACCATCTGACTCCTTCCATAGCCCATTACCTTAAACGGGAAGAGATCGTTCGTTGGTTTCAAAATTCAAATTTTAGAGAGGTTCAAATCCAACATCACAACCGCAATTCATGGAAAGGGTTTGGGACCCGCTCAAGAACTTCCCCAACTTATACCTCCCCCTTGATGGGGGAGGATGAAGGTGGGGGTGACCATCCTCGATAATTTTCCCCTCACCCTACCCTCTCCCACAGAGGGGAGAGGGAGTTGGGGAAGTTCTGGACCCGCTCTTAGGCTCTGTTATCCCATCTAAAACACTTATAAAATAAGTGTTTTTTCACTTCATCAAACATTAATCCTAGTTTCATGAATTCTTCATCTTAATCCTCCATACTTAATGGAACCCATGAAAGGAGAAAAAGCCAGCCATTTTCTCTGGGATAAAGTGAGAATTCTAGCCTTAGACGTTCTCCTGAAAGCCTTTATTTTAATAGGGTTCTTCCTGACTCCCAGCACAGCCCAACAACCCAATATCCCACTAAACGCATTCTTAGGGAACTACTATGACAATGCGGATTTGACCAACCTGGTTCTCACGCGAACGGACAGCGCCATCAACTTCGATTGGCAAGCGGGTTCTCCGGATCCAGCCATAGGACCCGATACTTTCTCCGTGGACTGGACAGGAAATTGGGAGTTTGCTCAACAAGGAACTTATGAATTTGATGTCACCTCCGATGATGGCATCAGAGTGTGGATTGATGGGAATTTGGTTTTCGATAACTGGAGGGTCCAACCCCCTTCTCTTTATAATTTTCAACGGCGCCTCTCCAAGGGCGTCCATCTTATCCATGTGGAGTACTTCGAAAATGCTTTGGGCGCTCTGGCCCAGGTTTCCTGGCGCTTCGTTTCTCCGGACACCGTTCCTCCTACCGTTTCTCTCATATCCCCGGTAGAGGGGGCCACCCTTTCGGGTTCCACCACACTTTCCGCGATCGCCTCAGATGACCTGGGGGTGGAAGGAGTTCAATTTAAGCTGGATGGAGTGGATTTGGGAGCGGAGGACGCTTCGGCCCCCTATGAAATGATCTGGGACACCACCCTCGTTTCCAATGGACCTCATACCTTAACAGCCGTAGCCATAGATGGGGCCAGAAACACCACCCCCTCCCTTGCCGTGAACATAACGCTGAACAATCACACCATCTCAAACATCGCGGTGATGAACATAAGTTCTATCGCCGCCACGATCTCCTGGACCACGCAACAACCCTCCGACTCTCAAGTAGAGTATGGGACCTCTTCCAGCTATGGACTTTTCTCTCTATTAGACGCCAATCTGATCACCTCCCACTCCCAGACTCTATCGAATTTAAACCCCTCTACCCTGTACCACTTTCGAATTCACTCCAAAAATGGTGCGGGGGATCTCGCTGTTTCTTTAGATCAAACTTTCATGACCCAAGCGGCTTCAGCCGACACCACATCTCCTACTATAAAAATCACTTCTCCCGCCAATGGGGCTACGCTTTCGGGCTCTTTCACCGTTTCAGGCACAGCTTCTGACAATGTGGGAGTGACCAGCGTGGAAGCATCGATAGATGGTGGGGCTTTTGCGGCGGCCACCGGAACCACTAATTTTTCGTTCTCGGTTCCCCTGCTGGCCAACGGCCAGCACACTATCACCGCTCGAACATGGGATGCGGCGGGAAACACCGGCTCCGATAGTATCGTGATTACAGTCAACATCCCCGCCAGAGACCAGGAGCCTCCCATCGTTTCCATTGTTTCTCCCTCCAGCGGCTCTACGGTGTCAGGCAGTATTACGGTTTCTATTATGGCCTCGGATAATGTAGGGGTGACAAGGGTGGATCTCTATAAGGATGGTTCTTTATTGGGTCTGGGAGTGCCAGGATCCAACCCCAATTCCTATACAGTTCCTTGGAATACCCTTTTGGATGGAAATGGATTCCATGTGCTCTGGGCGAAGACCTATGATGCCGCCGGCAACGTGGGGACCAGCGCGCCGAACCCTGTAACGGTAAGCAATGGGGGGGCGGACACCATTCCCCCCAAGGTGACATTCCTTTCCCCTAAAGATGGGGATAGGATTCGACATAAGAAGCGTGTCCCCGTGGTCATCTTGGCGGAGGACAATGTGGCGGTGCAAAGGATCAAGCTGACCATCACCAAGATCAAAAAGGATGGGAATCCATATAAGAAGAGGGCGGTAAAGGTGTTTAATATCGTGCCTCCAGCCCCTTCCGTGACGGTCAGCTACCTCTGGAACGCGAAACACAAGAAGCGGTTCATCCTGACAGCCGAAGCATGGGACACATCCAATAATGGTGGGTCCGCTACCCTACGTGTCAGGGTGGTGAAGAAAAAGATTTTTGTGACCGCGGTGAAACAGCAGGGAGTGTTGAGTGTTGAATCCTCTCTCATGGCCCAAGGAAATTCAGGAGACGAAGAAGATCCGGATGATCAGGATGCTGACCAAGACATTGAGGAGGACTTGGATCAGGAGCAGTATGATGAAGGAAGCAACCTCCAAGCTGAGGAGGAGCATGCACGACCCTTACTTCTGAGCCCCGGGGGCAGCGGGGTCTCTCAACAGCTTCACTTCACTGCGGATGTCGAGGAAGTCAAGATCCTGAATTTAAGCGGCAGAGAACTTGTGTATCAGACCAAGCAGGGGGGATCTATTGTTATCTCTGTGCAAAATGCTGAAAAATTTAAATTTCCCTCAGGGTTGTCAATAATTCAAATGAAGATATCGGGAGAAGACCCCGTCGCGATTCCCCTGACCATCGTTAAGTAGCCCCATCAGTTTGTCTCCTCTGCCCAAATCATATCTCTTTCAATGAAAAAATGGGTGTGCCGAAAATTTCAGGGCACTGGGCCTAATCTGTAATAGGGTCAAGCC
>JACQJM010000034.1 GCA_016205045.1 Elusimicrobiota bacterium
AAAGCATCAATTAATCTAGGACATGCTGCAATCATGTCCATGGAGGTGGTGGGATGAAACCCCCAAGAAAAACCAAGCGGCGTGTCCATCGAAAACCCATTCTGGGGCCAGTTCCGGAAGTTATGGACATTATAACGTTAGCCCAATATCTCTGCATGGGCCGCTCCAAAATTTATAACCTCATCCGACAGAAAAAAATCCCTGCCTCCCGCATCGGCCGCCAGTACCGCTTCTCACGGCCCCTGGTGGATGCTTGGCTCAAAGAACGTCTCATCACTAAAAGCGAAGACAAACAAATTCCACTGTTTAAAAATCCAAAGTAAAAATAGGGGTTAGGGTTTAGGGGTCAGGGGATAGTCACTTCATTTTTTCAAGCTGGACCCTCACCCCTATCTCCTATCCCCTACTGTCTATCGTCGGTCGTCGAAAAAACTTGATTCCCCGAGGGCATTTTTGTACGATTTTACCCGTAAGTCAAATGACGTCCGATGGGATCATCGGAGAATGCCCGTCTTCGCAAGTGCGAAGGGATAGTAAACCAGGAGGATTCAATGGCTGAAAAAGTGGCGGATGCAGGCGTAAAAAGAGCCGAGGGTTATCTCTACTACGTAGACAAGCAGGGAGATGTCTCCCGCGCCAAAATGGCCCGCGGTGGCAAGAAAGGCGGTAAACCCGAGAAGGTTCTTAAGCTCGGAATTAAAAAGCAGCCGGGGTTCCTTTATTACCTCGACAAAAAAGGTAATGTTTCCCGAGCCAAAATGGTCAACGCCTAAATTCTGGTCCGGTGTAACACCGGACAAAGTTCCAAAGGGCCCCACATTTGCTAAAATGGCGGGGCTCTTTTATATGCAATGAGTCCTGCGACTCCACGGATCGTTATTGTAGGACCAGGGGCCATCGGAGGACTTTTAGCCGCCCGATTTATTCGCTCAGGATTTCCCGTCAAACTATTGGTAAAAAATTCTCAGCGAGCCTCTTTTCTTCGTCGTAAAGGATTGCGAATTGAGGAAAATAACGCCCAAAAAATTAAGACTCATTTCATTTCTTCCAAGCGTTTTGAAAGAATCGAACCAAAAGCTTCTCATCTTTCTGGTTGTGATTTGATTTTTTTCTGCACCAAGTCATACGACACCTTAAAAGCTGCGCGAAGTGCTCGTCCTCTGGTTGATGAAGCTCAAGCCATCGTGTCCCTGCAAAACGGCATCATTCATAAACCTATTTTGAACCGGATTTTCGGAACAAAAAAACTGGTGTTGGGAATTTCTTTTATCGCCGCAACACGCTCAACCCCTAATCATATCCGCCATATCTCTGGGGATCTGATCTATTTGGCGGCACACCCCACCAATAAAAAAGTGATTCCATTGGCTCGAGAGGCATTGGAACATTGCGGCTGGAGAGTTCGCGTCACTTCAGATGAAAAAGGAATGCTGTGGACAAAACTGATGCTCAACGCCAGCACAAATCCCTTGGCCGCTTTATCGGGTGTCAGCAATGAACATTTGGTGCGAAATCCCGCATTAAAAGACCTGCTCCTAAAAACCCTTCAAGAATCCTTGGGGGTGATGCATAAAACAAAGATCCGCCCTCTTTTTCCCGATCTTCGACAGATCGTTTTGAAGGCTATGGACCATTCGGAAGGCCAAATAAATTCGATGCTGCAAGACATTCAAGCCGGGCGCCCCACAGAAATAGATGCCATTGTTTTGCCCATTCTTAAAGAAGCGCGACAACAAGGGCAAAAATTGCCATTCTTAGAGGGTCTATATCGCTTTGTCAAAGGGCTGGAAAAAGACCTACACGAATGAGACGCGAATGAAAACTCTAATGAACGCGAATCGCTTGCCCATTCGAATCCATTCGCATTTTATTCGCATTCTATTCGTTTTGGGCCCCCTCTGGGGATGGCCACAATATGTTTGGGGGGCTCCTTTCCTTCCTCCTTCGGATCCCCGCATTATTTTAAAAACGATGGAAGAAGAGATGAACCGTTCCATCCAGAAATTGAAACTGGACAATTTTCATTCCCCTTATTTTTTGGCTTATCGCCTCATTCATAATCAAGAAATCGAATTAATCGCTTCTTATGGATCCTCCTATCGCAAAAACTTTCGCAACCAGAAAATTATTTATGTGGAAGCGCGATACGGAGATTATACCCTGGATAATGTAGACAGAGGATTTAATGGCCCCTGGAATTACGGCCCTTTAGACAATGCTGTTCCTTCCTTAAAGCAAGCGTTGTGGGATTTGACGGATTCCGCTTATAAACAGGCGCTTTCTAGTTATTTGATCAAAAAAGCAAGAAAGACGACGGATTTAGAAAAAGATAAGCTGAATGATTTTAGTCGAGAAAAGAAGAAAGGAATTCAAGCGATCCTCCCCCCGCTTTCCCTCCCCCAAGGAATCGACATACTGGAACAATCTTTACAGCGCGTGAGCTTCACCTTTGGACAATACCCTGAAATTCATGATTCTTATACTAAGGCTGAACTGAGATGGTCTCAACGTTATTTAATCACTACCGAGGGAACACGACTTGTCACCCCCAACGCGTTCGTGCCTCACTCCGTTTCCTTTTATGCTTCCTCTCGAGCAGACGATGGGATGTTGATTGAATCTTCCCGTCGTTGGTCAGCCCAAGAAGTTCAAAAAATTCCTCCTGAAGAGGAACTTATGGAAGCAACCAAAGAAATGTCTCAGGAAATTAAAGCTCTTCGCCTCGCGGAATTGCAGCCTCCTTATGCTGCTCCAGCTATTTTAGATGCTGAATTTACAGGAGTATTTTTTCACGAAGCGATCGGTCACCGATTAGAAGGACAAAGACAACGAGACGAAGAAGAGAGTCAAACCTTTAAAGACTTGGTGGGCCAAAAAATCATCCCCGAATTTCTCTCCGTGGTGGATGATCCCTCACTAAAAACATTTAAAGGAATCCCGTTGCATGGGCATTACCACTATGATGATGAGGGCATGCCTTCCCAAAAGGTTGTTCTCGTTGAAAAAGGAATCCTTAAGAATTTTCTGATGTCCAGACGACCCATTAAAGGTTTTTTTCATTCCAATGGACATGGTCGCTCAGATGGAACCAAACACCCCGTAGGACGCATGGCAAACTTAATGATTCTGGCTGAGAATCCCACCCCACCTTCTCGATTAAAGGATCTTCTCATTCAAGAATGCCGCGCCCGAGGAAAACCCTACGGGTTCATTCTCAAGGGTTCCTTGGGAGGAGATAACCCTACAAACCGCAGCTCTCCTCAAACTCTGCGAGTCAAAGCCAAGCTGGTGTATCGGGTGGATGCTAAAACGGGCCAAGAAACCTTAGTTCGAGGTGTAGAGTTGGTGGGAACTCCCCTGGTGGTAATCAACAAAATCATCGCGGCGGGGGATGATCAAACCCTGGCGAACACATACCATTGCGGGGCGGAATCCGGCTGGGTATCCGTAGATCAGATAGCCCCCAGCGTTCTGGTTTCAGAAATAGAACTCCAACGCATAGAAGAAGATCGCAAAAGACCTCCCATTTTGCCTTCACCCTTACATGATAAGGCAAAATAAAATCACCAAGCACGAAATATGAAGAGCGAAATTAAGATTTTTATTCTTTTACTTTTTTGTTTCTTGTTTCATGCTTCGCGCTTATCAGCGCAGGATGCTCTGATGCGGGCCATGCAGTTCGAAATCGCTCAGGCTACCACTTCTCTTCAATTGGAAGGTTACCCCTTACCCTATTTCGTAAGCCTAATGACCACCAAAACAAAAATCTTTTACCTAGGCTATCAACTGGGAGGGCATTATTACGATGAGAGGGCGGAATCCAGCTATGCTTCCGCTGACGTTCGAGTAGGAAGTCACGAACTAGATAATCATCCTATTTCCTCACACCCTCCCCAACCCCGCATGTACATTCCCATGACTTCCGATATCCCTTCTATTCGTCATGCTCTCTGGGGACTTTTAGATGATCAGTATAAATCAGCAGCAGCAGGATTCTTTGTCAAACAAGCCCAGCGGGTGGAAAAAGGTAAGGCAGAATATGAGACGGACGACATGACCATTGAGGAACCGCATCGAAAATGGGACCCGCCACTCTCCTTCGAGGAAGATTTGTCCCCTATAAGGAAAAAGCTTTCAGAGGTTAGCGCTACTTTTCAAAAATATCCCGAATTTACAGATACGACCGTGTCTTTGGAATTCGTAAAAAATCGAAAGGAATTTGCCAACTCTGAGGGAAGTTCGCTGGCCTGGAATCAGAGTGAAACCCACATTACCTTAAACGCTGAAGGGATGAGCCCCGATGGCATGAAACAGATAGTGTCCCAACAATTCTTCGCGCAAGCCCCTCAAAACCTGCCCTCTCTAAAAAGTCTTCAGGCATCGGCCGAACAACTCTCCTCCCGCCTTCTTGCCCTCATTTCCGCATCTTCCACCTCTCCCTTGACGGCTCCCGCCATCTTAGATCCCGAATCAGCCGGAGCTCTTTTTGAAGCCATGGGAACACGTTTGGAAGGAGAAGAGCAACGAGACCCCCAGGGAGGACAAACCTTCCGAGATAAAATGGGGCAAAGAATACTGCCCAATTTTTTATCCCTGATAGACGATCCTTCTCAAAAATCCTGGCAAGGCACGTTTTTAAGTGGTTATTACCCTTTTGATGACGAGGGCATTCCCTCGCAAAAAGCAGTCTTGGTTGAAGGTGGGGTTCTAAAAAGTTTTCTGCTTTCGCGTTATCCCCTAAAAGGATTTTTTAAATCCAATGGACATGGTCGCTCCTCTGGAGGAATGACCTCGGCACGATTGGCCAACCTTTTCGTACTGTCTTCTAAAACAACTTCCTTATCCCGCCTGAAAGAACTTCTGCGCGAAGAAGCTGTCAAGAAAAACAAACCCTATGGATTATGGATCAAACACATCTCTTCCTGGAGACAGGACAAAGAAACCCGTGGCTATCAATCGTTCCGAGGCATGCCTCAAGAGGTGTATCTTATCGACGCAAAAACCGGAAAGGAAACCCTGGTCAGAGATCTGGATCTGGTGGGAACCCCATTGGTCACCATCACGAAAGTGTTGTGGACGGGCAATGATCCTGAAGCCCATAACCGTATCAACAATGGATCCTCGGGGAACTTGAATGTAGCTATTATTTGTCCTAGTATGCTGGTGGCGGAAGTGGAAATGCAGAGGTCTGAAAAGAAACCGGAAAGACTTCCCATCTTGCCTCCTCCCAAGTAACTAATGAACTTCGCACTCCTATTCAGAAATAAAACCGGGCACTTGAGTTTCATCCTGATGCTGGGAATAGCGGGTTATTGTAACCGTTTGTCTTATGGGACGGAGGAGGAGGAAATCAATTTCGAAGACGAGCTTCGAAAGCCATTGGTAGAAATAAGAAAAGATCTCAGCAGTGACGACCCTCTTCTTCGGGAAAAAGCCATCAAATCCTTGGGGTCTTTAGGCCCCTCAGCCAAAGAGGCCGTTCCTGACCTGATCCTTTGTCTACAACACGCCAGCAGCCAAGATCGTATCTCTGCGGCCGTAGCTTTGGGAGCCATAGGCCCGGATGCCAAACAGGCAGCGCCTCAACTTTTAAAAGCCCTTCAAACAGAAAATCCCAGCTGGTCTAATACATACGCCTTTGCCTTAGGAGATATTGGAGCCAAAGAAACAATGCCCATCCTGGTCCAAATTTTGAGAGAAAAGGGAAAACAGTACTACTGGGGAAACTTTGAAGCACTGCGTAAATTCGTCCCTGAATCTATTCCTTACCTTATAGACTTAATGAAAGATGAGAATCCTGAGGTTCGCTTCCGCACAGCTCGCACGTTAAAATATATTCAACATCCCGAGGTTAAAAAAGCAATTCCTGCTCTGAAACAAGCAATGCGGCAGGATAATTCCCCTAAGGTTCGCACAGAATCGGCCCTGGCCTGGGCGGCCATCGATCCCGAAGATCAAAAGGTTACTACCGCCCTCATTCAGGCCCTGATATATCTTTCCCACGCTGAAGATTCGGAGGATAAATCTTCATACATAGAAGTCATCAGAGTTTTGAGCAAATTGTCTCCTCGATCCCTTCCTGCTCTTGTTGCATCTTTACAAAGTCCAGAAAATTCCATTCGAAAGGGAGTTGCTCTAGCCCTGAGCTTAATGAATGCCTTGGACCCACAAACCATTCCCCATCTCCGAAAAACCTTGAAAGACCCTATTCCTGAAATTCGGGTTTTTTCTGCAATAGCCCTGATAAAAATGAACCCTTCGGATCAAGAAGCCGCGTCTATTATCAACGAAGCCTTAAAAAGTGAAAATCTGGAACCTGCTGCTCGCTCTCAGGCGATCCATGAGCTTACAGCAAAAGGAACAAACACCAAAGACCTCATCGCAATCCTAATCGATGGTTTCAGCTCGGAAGATGAAAGAACCGCCCGAACAAACGCCATGGCATTAGGAAAAATCGGGAAAGAAGCCATTCCGGCACTGCTCCAGGCTCTAGAGAGACCAGATAAAAATGTTCAAGTGGGAGCTGCGGATGCTCTCGCCCGAATGCACGCGACAACCCCCGAAGTTGGTCTATTACTTTTGAGAATCCTGGAGGATCCCAAGGCAGACATATCCACTAGACTCAGGGCTTCTACCACTCTTTCCTACATAGGAGCCCCTGAAGCTCAAAGGGCTAGGGACAAATTCATTCAAACGGAACGTGAATCGATAAGGAAGTATCTCCAACAAAGAGGGAGAAAGTTTACTGAACAACAAAATGAGCAACAATATGACACTCAACCCGACAAAGCTGCTGAGATTGCCTATAAGAACCGCACCGCACGCTTCTACAACAACGAAGGCTATGCTTACTACGTCAAAAAAGATTACGTCAAGGCTATTATGAATTTCAAAAAAACATTAGAATTGGACCCTAATCATGAGCTAGCCAACTACAACTTGGGGTGTGTGTACAGCCTACGACACCAATATGAACAAGCTCTGCCCTATCTCATGAAGGCCTTTCAAAAGAATCCCCAGCGCAGAAAGAAACGAATCCTGGAAGACCCTGATCTACAAGGATTTAGGGAAAGTTCATTCTATAAAACAATACAACAAGCCATGGAGAAATCATGAACTCTCACTTTTTGATGAAAAGCCTTTTTTATTTCGGATGGACTGGTTTATTTTTTGTTTTGGGGATTCCCTGCATTTCTGGGGCTGGAAAAGATATCCAGGCCCTGATCCAGGACTTCAGAGACAACCGCAAAGAGGTGCGCCGAGAGGC
>JACQJM010000005.1 GCA_016205045.1 Elusimicrobiota bacterium
CCCGATCATCTGGCGGCGCTGTGTGGAAATCGTAGTTGTCGCCTGCCCTTCCACGGGAACATCCACCGCTTCCTCCGAGTAGACGGGAACGTAATCCATTCCCATCTCATCTTTTCGAGGGTTAGGAGAAGTGACTTCCGGGCGCATGGGGTGCCGGTAATAAAGAATCCTGCCTTTTTTATCACCTTCGGGAACAAGTTTCATATTGCAGATAGGACAATCCCCAGGCCTGTCAGAAACAATCTGGGGATGCATGGGGCATCGGTACTGGACGGTTGAGTGGCCAATACCCTTCGGTGAATGGTAAAATACTTTAAACACAACCCTGAAACCAACGGCGACAACCAACACTGCCGCCAATAACGTTAATACACGTTTTTTCATCTGCGCGACTCCTATTCGGCAGGCAAGTCCTTGCCAACCACCCGTTCCAAATGGGCCAAACTTTTTCCATAATCTGCCAACGCCTGGTAATACTCCAATTGAAAATCAATAAAAGTTCTGTAAGAATCCAAAAGGTCCAAGAAACCTATTTTGTCCGACTGATAATTAGCCTGGGCCACCCGCAATAATTGTTTCGTTTGAGGGGACACGGTGCTCCGGTACAACTCCACCAGCCGCTGCGCCGTTTGAACATGCACTAAAAACTTTTTCACCTCATAACGGGTGACGGTTTCAACGGAGCGTAGCTGCGCTTGCGCATGCTCGCGCTCTCTCTCCACAGAAGCGATGATGGAGGATTGCCGCCGAAACCGCAACATGGGCAAACTAAGACGCAGCATGGCCACCGCATCCGGCTGCGCGCCATTCATCGCGCGCATTCCATACTGAACCATTACATCCGGCAGGTAATCGGCCCGCGCCGCGTTTAGCTCCGCCTTCGTATGCTCCACATGATGAACGGCGACATGCATCTCTGGCCGATGAACCAGCGCCAGCCGTTCCAACTTCGCAACATCCAATTCCACGGGCAAAAACGCCGGCTCCGCCGGAGCGTCCAACGCCATTTCGGGACGACGGTCCAATAACGCGTTCAACCGCGCCTGCGCTATTTCCCTCTCCTGCTGAAAAGCAACCAGCTTATTTAACATTTTTGAAAGCTCAACCTGCGCCTTGAGAGCGTCGGATTGAGAAACCTTGCCCACCGAGTACTTGGACTCGGCTATTTTCGCAAACCCGCGCACGAGTTCCACGTTCTCTCTAAAAATCTTGACGGCGCGATCAGCGTAAAGAAAATCATAGTAGGCTTCCTTGACCCCGGCAATAACCTCTACTTGAACGGCGAGATACATCCCTTCTTCCCTTCTCGCCTCATGACCGGCCGCCTTCCCGCGCCAGAACAACTTGCCCGGAAAAGGAATCTTCTGGGCGACGGTATATCTCTTTTCAACCGCCGAAGCCGCGTTAACTCCAGACAAAGGAAAACCCATGTACTCTGCCGCCACTTCGGGTTCCATCCAGGTTTTAGAGGGAAGAATTCTCGCTTGAGCCGCTTCCCAATTCTTGCGGGCGGCTAAAATTTCGGGATTCTTTTCTTTCGCTTCCCGCAAAAGGGGATTTAACTCCAAATCCTGTCCGCCCATGGCGGAAGCGAACCCCCTGAACACTAAGACAAGAGTCAATAAAAAAACCATGTCTACATTAATAACCCTTCAACAGGCCGAATCTTACGCCCGAGGCGGGGTACCCTTTGGGTCGCCGAGGAAGTACTCGCAGCTCGGCAGAGCGAAGGGGTGGGTAATGTCAAGAATCTTGTGTAATTTTTCATAAGGGTCTAGTCTTCCAAATTGAATTCATCCTGCAAAAGATGGCATAGATAACACGCTCCACGCTTTGCGGGTTCTGGAAGCAGGACATGGGCCTTGTTCTGCGCCTGACCTCTCTAAATACCCGTTCAATTACGTTTGTCGTACGCAGCTTGACTTGGAGCTGTCTAGGGCAGTCAAGAAAGTGGAGCATGTGTTCCATATCGGCCTCCAAGCACTCAACGGCCTTAGGCGCTGCAATTCTCCATCCGCGGGCCCAGGTTCTAAATAACGATAGGGCCTCGACTTTTGTGTCGGCGCGATAGATCGCCCGCGCCTCGCCGATACAGGCGTCCTGAAGCTTGCGTGGCAGATAGTTGGCGACGTTTCTGAGCTTGTGTGCCCAGCAACGTTGCCTGGGAACGTGCGGGTACACCAAGTTTAGGGCATTCCAGGATCCCCTGTTGCCATCAAGGACAGCGAGCTTGAGGTTTCTGCCTTCCAAACCTCTGTGGTAGAGCAGGTTGAGGAATCGTTCCCATGCAGCCTGGGATTCGCCGGAGGGAGCCAACTCAAAGTCAACAAGCTCCCTGTGGCCGTTAGCCATGATCCCGTAGACCACCAGCACGCAGCGTCTGCGCTTCTTCAGGGGACTTTTAGCATTGAGGTAGATGCCGTCCAAGATAAGATATTCGTAGGTGTCGGGCAGGGGGCGCCGGTGGAACCGGCGCACATGAGCGTCCAAGACCCTGGTGATGCGGCTAACCGTCGTAGCGCTCAAGGCCCTGGGTCCAGCCAGGGGTGTGAGGACCTCCTGAACCCGGCGGGTAGAGGTGCCGGCGAGGAACATCTCCATGACCATCTTATCCACGTCCGGCGCCCGTTGAGCGTAACGAGGCAAGAGGTTAGAGGCGGGAGCTCCTCCTCGCACGCGCGGCACTTTCAGACTTGTAATCCAGCCCATGCTTGTCAGCAGGGTCCGGGTGTAATGCCCGTTGCGATACGTGGAACGCTCCGGATGGTGTTGCCACCTCCGGGCTCCTATCAAGTCCTGAACTTCGATTTCCATCATGCTTTCCAGCAGCTTCTTTACCGCCAGATTGGTGTGGATCTTCAAGTCCCCCCAGAAGTCTTCCTTTATCCGGCTCCAGCGCTCGACGAACGAATTTTTATTGAACTCCACTTCTGCTATAATAGACATGGGCTACCTCCTTAGGTTGTTTAGTTCCTTCCTTTGGAGACTAGCCCTTTTTTCTTTTTAAGTCAAATTACACAATTCATGATACATTACCGAAAAATGAAAAATCCTTGACAAACAATGGTATATCTGGTATAAGAATGAAGGTAATGGGATTAAGCG
>JACQJM010000035.1 GCA_016205045.1 Elusimicrobiota bacterium
GTGCAGGGCCATACTGACTTAAGATTGGCAACCAAGAACCTAGTTTCTTGGAATCTTGACACTCCCTTTTAGCCAACTCAAATTGGTCTAAGATTGCTTGGGCGGGGACTACACGAATACCCAACTGGGTCTGTAAAATCATTTGTGGGTCTACTGGACCCATAGACGAGTGTCGAGCCAATACGATTATATTAGACGCACATGCCAACATGGTTGCTGCTGACATCGCTGCCTGGGGGACAATAACACGAATATCCTTAAATTTGGATCGGATATAGGTAACAATAGCTTCGGTGGCTTCTGCTGATCCACCAGGACTATGAAGGATGAGATCCAGATTCCCACTCTTCAAGCCGTAGACGACCTCCATAAATGCTTGTACATCTTCATCTGTGATGCTAAGAGTGTTGGGAGAAACTCCAATAGGATCTGTCCATTTAGTTGCGTACAAAATAGTATCCCTGCCAGTATACGCAGCTAGTTGAGACAGATATTTCCTGCGCACAAGATCAATAGCGACAGGACCTTTCTGTGCAGTCTCAGTTTTAAGCTCTTGAAGAATCTCGCTCCAGGTGGGCACTAGTGTTGGATGTATTAAATTAAGCTGGAGTTATCAGTATTGGAGACGAATATGATAGGCTGAATTGCCTCTAAATACTTCTGGCCAGCAAGATACGGGGGCTCAAACCGTTTATAGACAGTCATGAGGTCGACGACACCTGGAAGTTTCATAGCTTCTTTAAGCAACTTAGCGTGCGCCTTCTCCAGTTCTTTAGCCTTTGGTTCCTTGGTAGTCATTAACATTAGTTTAGCCCCTCTCGCAGATATTTTCAAGAGCTGAGTTTTCCAGAAGAAAATGGAAGGAACAACTTAGTAAAAACAAGCCCTCAAATATATTATACAAAATTGATGATCGCAACCTCACCAAGATTAAGCTGTAGTTATGTACTATATCAACAAAACCAGTGTGATCACAGTGTGATCAAACTTTGTCCAAATGGGCCTACCGCAACAACCAGCGTCTCATGGTCTCCGACGAGAACTTTTAAGGTGAGCTTGGCTCCGACGGGCTTTAATAGGTTTACAGACCAGTGCCCTTCTTCGCTGAGGCTACGGAGGGCAGGTGAAGGTTAGTTCGTTTTGAATTTAAAGTTCTTCTGGGCCGCCTGGGTTCGGATGGCTTGGAGCATGGCTTGATCCAGGGTGGACTCCTTCTCAAGTTTTTTCATCTCCTTCTCTTTGCGGTCTAGGTATTTTCGGCGCGCTTCATTTAATTTCTGGATTTTGTCTTGGATGTTTTTTCTCTCTTGAGATTTTTCCTCCGCATATTTTTGAATGTCTTTTCGATCCAGGGACTGAAGTGATTCTGGCAGATTCTCTTTTTGAATCTGCTCTGGTTTAAGGGATTTGCTTTCTAAGGCACTGACCATATCCCAGCCGGCGGCATTGACGGAAGCATATTGAGCGCTGGCTTTGAAGAGAGCTCTTTCCACGGGGGCTCCCGCTGCCGGAAATTTCCTGGCACTTTGATCCTGCGCCTTTTGTCTTAGGGACGCTTCTTTCCCCTTCGTTCCGTAAGGAATGTAGGTCCCGTTGAGTTCGTCGCTTAACCTCTGGATTTCGTCATCTTGCGGGGCATGGATCCAAATTACCTGGGCATCTTGGTTGATGTTGAAGTAGGACCCGTTTCCTATTTGGGCTCCTGCGAGCCACTGGGTGCTGATGCCTTCTTGGCGGTCTCCGCAGAATATGGTGTTAACCACGATCCCTTTATTGGTGGCGCGGGCCACCGTGGTTTTGAAGTCCACGGGGCCTTGAGTAAAGGGTTCGTTCCCGGCGATGAAAATGGCCTTGTAAACATCCTGACGGGAGTCCCATTGTAAATTGTTGAGAGCATCCTTAATCACCCAGCCTGAATATTCTTCCCCTCCGTGGGTGGTCAAAGAAAACAAATTCTCGGAAACTTGATCCAGGTCTATCGTAAAAGGGAGAACTTGGCGGATGTAACCTTCTCCCGGACTTAAGCTGTTGTTCCCATATTCATACAACGCGACTTGAATCAAAGGGTGGTGACCCCGTTTTTCTGAAGAGGCCAACTCATTGACGATTTTCCACAGCTGAGTCTTAGCTTGTTGAATGAGCCCGTCCATGCTGTTGGAGGTGTCCAGAAGCAGAGCGATCTGAACTTTGGGTTTGTCCCCAGGATCCAGTTGTGGGGTGGGGTCTGTGGATTGAACGATGACAGACGGAGGTTTTACGGGGGAGTCCGACCATGTTCTTTCCAGATGGGTCTGCCCTGCCGCTAGAATCTTGCCGGTCTCGGTTTCGATGATGCGGGCATTGATCTCGGTTCTGTTTTTTTCAAGATCATTTAAGGTGCCGGTGATCAAGGCTCCTACTCCCAGAAGTTTGCCCAGCTTTTTGCTTGTTTCAACATCCAGTGCTCCCGACATTTCCAAATTCATCTCTTCCAGAACTTTTTTAAGCAAGCTCCTTTCGATGACTTCCAGCTTTCCCCTTTCCACCAGAAACGTGGTGAGCCGTTCCTGAACAATAAAAGAGCCGCTGCTCATTTTCCCCTCAGGATAGGGAAAATTAAGCACGGCCACTTTTGTGTTGGGCAGTTCTTCAAGCCCCGAGCTTAATTTGCGGGCCAGTTTTTTGAGAGGCTCGGCTTGAGCGGAAACACCAAATAAAAGAAAGAGCCCTGCGAAGAATAACCTTTGCGCTTCTTTTTTCATACAACCTCCTGTGGAACTGTTTCATGGGATAATTCCGATCGCCCATAAGACACCGGTTACTCCAAAAAGTTCCAGAAAAAATTCAGGAACAAATTGATGTTGCTGAAACACTATCCCGGAAGAATGATGGGGCGGTTGCGCATCGTGGCATGTGTGATGTGCGCTATCTCTATAATGTCATGTGGTTTCCGACAAAAAGAAGGGACTTTTCAAGCTCCAAGTCTTCCCCAAAGCGTCAAGTCTGACGGCGAAGGGATCATGACCACCAAGATACAAGTCATAGACAAGCAAACTCTCAAAGATTGCCTGTCAGAAGGTGGAGATGTGGCCCTTGTTTTGGTGATGATCTCACGGGTGGAATTGCAAGACACTCGGCCGGAAAGATATCTGCTAAGGGAGGGAGATACGACTTGCTGGAACTCGAACGACCCTGCCTTTTTCCCAAATCACAATGGGATCACCACTCTGACGATGCTCTTTTATCGCCTTAGCTACGGCAATCTTTAGAGCTTTCTCAGCCTTTCGGACAATAGATGGGACTCTCGGTTTCTGTCTTTTCTTTTTCATAATTCCTTCAAACTTTCCGTGATTCTATTTCTTTGCGGAGATAACCAACAATGGATCTTCTCAATTGAGGAGGCGATTGGGAGATATTCCAGGATGGAACTTACGCCGCGACAGCCTGGGAGTAGTCGGCTACTGGAACCTTGATATGACGAACTGATCCAACTTTCCCTTTCGCAATAAGGTCCAGCCGGTGTAGGACTGAAGCGTCGTAGTATCTCTCGCCACAATGGTCACAGACCCCTACTGGAACTTTTTCCACGACTGTCAATGATCCTTTCCAGCGATGGTCTACCCGGACCTTCTGCTCCCTAACCTGTCCTTTACAGTATTCGCAATGATCGTACGACATAGAGCTACCTCGTCTTCCGTGTCCAAATTATCGGTGGCTGCTTCATCCTTAGCATGTTGGGTTAATTCGTACTTGCCGGCAACGATCTTTCGCCGAAATGTTTCGATGGTCACCTTTATGCCTCTTCGCTTAGTGTACCAAATCCGAGCGAGTTTTTGCTTTTTGCGATCTCGAAAAATGTCTTCCATCAATCAACCGAATTTCATCCTCTGGACTTTCTACTCAAAATCCCATCGAGGAGCATGCAACACTGTCAAGCCTCCTTTTGCCTCTTGGACCCCAAAACACTACGTAAACACTACGCTAAAAAGGTCCTTGCTTTTTACTCGATTCCCTGGTATTCTTTAAAAGTAGGAGGTTCCTGTGCAAACCAGAATTCTCAAGTTCACGGTGGTGTTTGAAAAGTCTGAAGAAGGCGGCTACATAGTGCGGGTTCCAGCCTTGCCTGGCTGCATAACCCAGGGCGAGACCTTTGAAGAGGCCGAAAAAATGGCCAAGGATGCCATCAAAGCCTACTGTGCCAGTCTTAAGAAACATAAGGAACCCATCCCTATAGAAGGCTCAGAAATCATTGAATCCATAAGCATCCCACTCCCTGCTTAATGTCCTCCCGTTTGGGCAGCCTAAAACCCAAAGAAGTCATCCGTAAAC
>JACQJM010000036.1 GCA_016205045.1 Elusimicrobiota bacterium
ACTTCGGATCAGATTCTCTTGTTCGATTTTTTAAGACAGGTCCACCAGAGAAATCCGGAGGTGTTGAGCGTGTGTGTTGCCGACGCCACGGGAAATGTACTGGCTCACCATGACTTAAAAGAGCTGGGGGAAAAAATCGAGGTTCCTTTGGGTTTAAATTTTCTTAAACGAGGAGAACCGCTATGCCAAGAGAGTTTCTCTCAACAAATTTGCGTGGAAACAGTCAGCATGGGAAAAGAAACTCACTTCGTCCAAGCCATTTTTGATAGGACGCGCATGAGGCGGGAAATAAATGAAGCTTTAAACCCTTTGAAAATGAGGATTCTTTTGGACTCAGGGATTTGCATACTTATTGGTTTGATGTTTTCCCTCTTTTTGGTCCGCAGGATCACGGATCCCATACAGGCCCTGGGGCAATTCGCTGCTCGCGTGGGAAAAGGACATTTGGAGTCCACGCTTTCTGTCTCGCGCAAGGACGAGTTGGGAGATTTGGCGGCGGAGCTCAACCACATGGCGGTCCAGTTGAAGGAAACGGATCAGATGAAGCAGGATTTTGTTTCCAGTGTCACCCATGAATTCAGATCTCCCTTGAGCGCGGTTCTGGTTTACTTGGATTTATTGCGAAAAGACCCGGATATCATGCTGGAAGAAAAAGCCGCTAACTATATTGAGATCATTGCCCAAAATTTGGGAAGATTGGGGCGGTTTATCAGCGATCTTTTGGATATCGCAAAATTGGAGAAAGGGAAAATGGAGGTGACCAGAGTCCCCACGACGCTTAACAGCGCCTGGAAGGATTCTCTTGTTTTGATGCGCAGTTTGGCCCGGAGAAAAGGCATAGAAATCCATTACCAGCTGCCGCAGACCGAACTGCCTATTTTAGGCGATCCTGACCGCCTGCGGCAAATTTTGACTAATTTGCTCAGCAATGCCATCAAATTCACACCCGAGGGAGGAAGGATAGAGGTTTTTACGGAGGAGCAGGAGGGACATTACTTAACCCGTGTCCAAGATAATGGCCGGGGCATACCCCCTGATCAGAAGCCCAAACTTTTTGAGAAGTTTCACCAGGTCCCTGAGTCGCGTAAAAATATAAAGGGGCCTAAGGGGACGGGTTTGGGGCTGGTGATTGTCAAGCATCTGGTGGAATCTCATGAGGGAACCATTTGGGTAGAGAGTGAACCGGGAAAAGGGTCTACCTTTTTCTTCACCTTGTCGAAGAACGGAAAGGAGAGCAAACATGACTGAAAGAAATGATCCGGTGGTGGTGGTGGATGACGATCCCCAATTCCTGCAGGGGTGCGCCTTGTCCCTGGAAATGGATGGATACAAAGTCAAAGCCTTTCCCACGGCGGAGGAAGCCCTATCCTTTATAGAAGAATCTCCGGCATCCTTGGTTCTGTCCGACTTGGAACTGCCGGGGATGAGCGGCATTAATTTTTTGGAGGTGGTTCGTAAACGGGGAAAATCCATGCCATTTCTTCTGTTCACTTCCTTCGGAAGCGTGGAGTCCAATGCCAAGCTGGTCAAGATGGGGGGGCAGGAATATATGGTCAAACCTTTTTCTTTGGACTTTCTTTCTAAAAAAGTTTTTTCTTATTTGGGGCAACCTAAAACCCAAACTTCTTCCAAGGGCATCGATATTCGCATGCCCGATTTAAAGGCCAGCATGGATGTGCTTTTAGGGTCTTCTTTGGAGATTATTTTAGACGTGCTTTTTCGAAACTTTGGAATCGATGAGGCGGCGGTGTTGGTCAAGGAAGAACAGTTAAACTCCTTGGTGGTAAGGGTGGCGGGGGGACCCAAGCGAAAAGAAATTTTAGGAAAAAAGATCGAGATTCTTGATTCTTCGCCCCCTGGAGAAATGGCTCGGTTCTCCGTACAGCGGCTTCTCCAACAGTTGACTCAAGTTTCTGACTGTTATACGGTCCCTCTTTTTGAGAATGGGGCTCTTTCCGGAGTCCTTTTTCTGGGCCGCAACTCCCAAACACCCATGTCCTCGGGTGAGTTGGAAAAAATTAAATCCTTGGCCCAGTACGCGGGAACTGCCATTCAGGGGGCTAAGGCCTTCCATGCCCTTCAGACGGCTTACCAGCAGCTGGAAGTAGCCCATCGCCAGATTCTCGAGCAAGAGAAGCTTTCCGCGGTGGGAAGATTAGCGGCGGGCATAGCGCATGATTTTAACAATGTCCTTAGCGGGATCCAATGTTTTGTGCAAGAAATGATGACCCAAAAGGATTTGCCGCCACCTTTGTTGTCCGATCTAAAGGATGTAAATTCCTTGGCGGAGGAGGGCACTCAGATGGTTCGCCAAATCTTGGATTTTAGCCGGGGCGCTCCCTTGAAACTAAAACTTCTGAATCTGGAAGAGGTGTTGAAAGATCTTCTCAAAAAAATCAAATACATCATTCCTGGAAATATTCTTGTAAAAGCGGAGTGGGAGCCGGGAAATTATCTCGTTATGGCGGACCCCTCCAAATTACAACAGGTGCTATCTAATTTGCTCATCAACGCCAGTGACGCCATGCCCCAAGGGGGAGAATTAAGTCTAAGACTTTCCTGTGTAGAACTGAAATCCAAGGAGCAAATACCCTGCCTGGGCATGGGACCGGGAAAATGGGTTGTCTTGTCTGTTTCGGATGCTGGGACCGGCATCTCCCCTGAAAATCTGCCGCATATCTTCGAGCCTTTTTTTACCACCAAGGAACCTGGAAAGGGCACCGGATTAGGGCTGTCTCAGGTGTATGGGTTGGTCAAGCAGATGGAGGGGTTTACCCATGTGGAGTCCACGGTCGGCCAAGGGACTACCATAAACGTTTATTTGCCTTTTCAGGCTTCTTAAAATTCTGCGGGTAGACTTTATCCACCGATTCGACGTACTACGAACCCTAACGCTTTCAGTTCCATCTCCACAAAATCGCGGTGATCTCCCTGAATTTCTAGCTGACCGAATTTTACCGTCCCGCCAACTCCCAATCTTT
The DNA here is from genome assembly GCA_016205045.1 of Elusimicrobiota bacterium. Lineage (GTDB taxonomy): Bacteria > Elusimicrobiota > Elusimicrobia > JACQJN01 > JACQJN01 > JACQJM01. The sequence goes on from JACQJM010000036.1 coordinate 2,982, forward strand.
TCTTGAATTTCCTTAATAGGTCTTCTTTCCCTTCCGGGTGCATGGGAAGCTTTTCAATGAGGGTCATTCCGCTGCCTTTATGGCCGGTTCGGAAAGAAATTCTCACCGGTTCTGTCTGTTTGGGAGTCTTGGGTTTCCAGTGGGGGTCAGTGGAATAAACAATCTCGTCCGTCATGGGTTTATGATACCAAATCAAAGTGCACACCAAAAAAGTAGGGGGGTTCTTACTAGGATTCCTCCCCCCTTGTGGGGGAGGAGAAAGGTGGGGGGTTGAGTTGGTAGAAAATTGCCCGCTCGACTGCTCCGATATCTTTCAGGACCTCGTAGTTCCAGAAGCGTAGCACCCTAAACCCTTGATGTTTCAACCATTCCGTGCGCTTCCGGTCATCAGACTGACGTTCAACGTGTTGGCCCCCATCGATTTCGATGATCAGTTTCTTTTCAAAGCAGACAAAGTCAGCGATATACCGTCCGATCACGGCCTGTCTTCGAAATTTTACCCCACCTTGTTTCAACCTTAGATGACGCCAGAGAAGCTTTTCAGCATCGGTTGGGCTCCGACGAAGTTGACGAGAGAGTGGTCTTAGGTCTTTCAACGAGTTGATCCCCCTATCCCAACCTTTCCCCACAAGGGGGCAAGGAGAACAATCTTACCTACAAATAATGGGTGCATTCCCAATCAAACTACTATGGAAAATTATAGGGATTTAGAGGTCAATTCCGATAGAAGCATGGTCATGATGTGAAAGTTAATGGGTTTGGTGAGGCCTCTACTCATAGGAGTGGCAACGAGACGACCTCGACAGTCTCTTCTCGATTTGAGGAGAAAACTTTCAATCTAGTTCCGGGACTACTCCTGTGGGTGGGGATCATCGCCAGCCCCAAATTCGCCTGCAAATGAGGGGAATAAACCAGGCTCGTGATTTTGCCGACAGGCTCTTTTTCCCAAAGCACAATGCTTCCCACGGACACGGGGTTTTTCATTTTCAATCCCACCAGATGGCGGTTCACGTGGCCCAAATTCTTTATCCGGGACATCGTTTCTTGTCCCATGTAGCAGCCCTTGCTGAAGCTGATGGCTCCTTCTAGGCCGACTTCTAAGGGAAAAGTTTCAGGATCGGTGTCTACGTCCTGCAGAACCACCCCTGCTTCCACGCGCAATGTTTCTAGAGCGGAGGAATCGAGCCAGGGGATCTCGGTTTTTCCTGTCCCTAGTAGGTGGGATTTGATTTTTTGAAACAGAAGCGGAGAGGAAAGCAAGAGGATTCCTTCCGGATGGTAAAGGGGATAGGAGAAAAGGAGAATGGGTTCTCCTTGCCATGTGATCTGGGCACATCCGTAGAGGGCCAAAACCGGAAAGGGAGAGAGGGCATTGTCTAAGAAGTTTTGGGTGAGAGGACCTACCACATAGAGTGATTTCCAAAGGGAAGTGATGTCTTCCATGGTGGTTTGAGTCAGAACGATAGATTTTGAAAGAGTAGTCATGATCGAGGAGGTAACCTGGGGAACTTGGAGGGCTAAGTGTTGCGTTCCCTGGTGATAGAGGAAAAGGTGAGCGATCAGCTTTCCCTTAGGGGTTAGGAGACAGGCAAGCAGTCCCTGTCCCTGGGGCAGATTTTTGATGTCATTGGTGAGCAGGCCGTTGAGAAACAGGTGGCGATCCGGGCCTCTAAATGCGATTTTACCCAGTGGTATTTCTGCTAAGGCTACTTTTTTCTTCGCGGCTTCGTAGGAAGTTGAGTCCTCGGTCATGGGAGATTTTATTATCGCAAATTTGCGGCTTGATCCGATTGGTATTTTGACAGTGGGTTTTGCTAGAC
>JACQJM010000037.1 GCA_016205045.1 Elusimicrobiota bacterium
CATAAATTTAATCTCCGAGCTTTAATCGCTTATCTTGTAGATCTGGAATAGTGGTTTTGGCGAAGACTTAACTATGGTATCTGCACTTGCACCAGTAGTAGTTGTGAGGATTGATTCAACATAATCATTGGCGCTGAATTGATAAATAATTGATAACTCCATTGTTTCGAAATAATTGTCATGAACTTCCAGTCTGTTTTCCGCAATAGTCGTTGAGCCATTGAGCCGAAGCTTAAGAGTGGTAACCGAGGTCATATGCTCCAGTTCAACAAGGATCTTTACAAAATAAACTCCAGCTTCCGGAATCGTGAAGCGAGAGTTGTTTGTTGCGGTATCGTGTAGGCTGTCATTGTCAAAATCTTCCGAGTTGAAGTTAAGGGCTGCGGTGGTGCTTGCGGCGACAGTTTGGTCGGCATTATGGTACACGCTTGCGGCTGGGACCTTATACCGAGCGAAGCCATTAACGTGCAGTAATGCTCCTGGACTCGCGGTCCCAATCCCCACCCGATCAGTGCTTGCATCCGTAAAAAGAAGATTCGCGTTTGTGTCACCTTCTATTCTTGCATCTTTATCGGCTCCATCCTCATTGATGATCACATTTCCTCGGACATCCAACATAGCGCCCGGGGTGGCTGTCCCTAACCCCACATTTCCCGATTTGTCTATCACAGCCTTGGGGGTGTTAGAGGGCGACCCGCCCGAAGAGGTGCCGACATGAAATCCCAACGTCCCATAGGGGGAATCCCCCACCGCATTTTGGATGGCCCATGTTCTTGAGTCGGTGTCCCCAGCCGTGTCCGTAAATAATATCTTGGCTGCGGTTGAAACAGAGGTAGAAGACCCTGTCACATCCAGTTTTCCTCCAGGAGAAGTGGTTCCTATACCCATGTTTCCGTTTTCCTGGATTCTAGCTAATTCGGTCCCATTGTTGTGTGTAAATTTGATCGCTTCGGTGGTGCTGTTATTGTCATTGTCGCAATCGATCGTCACGCTGCCATCGGCAGTCACGGGAATGTTTTGATCGGCCATAATCTTTTTCTCCTAAATGGTATTATTTTGTTAGAAATGCTTGAACGGCTAGAAACAGTACTAAATGCAGGGGGGGGGGTGTCAATTGAAAGTTTTAGCGGATTCTTTTTGTGATAATCGGACCGCCACGGCAGTCAGGATCCAAAAAGCTAGCGCCACCTCGGCGTCTTCAAAAGCTCTTTCCGTCAAATTGATTATAGGAAATGTGATGAAGCTGGCTAAGAGACCTAGAGAAATGCCGGTGGGACCCCATTTATAAGCTCGCCAACTGATCAGAATGAAGCTAATCAAAATCCATAGGATGCAAGCCATGCCGGGGATGCCCCTTTCTGCCAGGTGTTGCAAGAAGAGATTGTGCAGGTCTCCCGCTAGATTAGGGGGGTTTGGCGTGTAGTCTGGACGGACTTTGTACTGCTCATCAGCCGCTTTTGTTTGACCGGGTCCCACCCCGTGCAACAGATGACGGCGGGCGATGTAAATCCCGCCGCGCCAGAGGGCCATGCGAGCTTGAACATTGCGGTTTGTGTCCAGTTCAAGAAAACTCATTACGTTGCGGCGCGCCGCAACGTTGTAGGTAGTAATGGGGATCAGTAGAATGAGGGGAAGGATTAGCAGGAGGCGACGGCGATGCAGTAAACCCATGACCCCCACTCCGGCTAGAGCGGCGATCCAGGGTCCCCGCGTGTGGGCGCAAAGAAGGGCGGCGCCTGCTAAAAAAGAGGCGCTCAACCACAGAATGTGCTGGGCAACGCCTTTAGACTCCAGCCAAGAGGCAGTGGAAAAGAAAAAGAAGGGAAGTATTGTTTCCGCATAGGTGAGTGGATTCACCGCTCCATGAATCCTGTTATCTCCGGTCAACCCGATGTAGCTCTGCGTTTTTTCGCTTAGGTGGTAAAACCAGTCCGGATATCCAGATTTGCAGATCCAGAAAAGAAAGACCCATTGAGATAAACCATAGAGAACCGCGACCCCCGCTCCAGCAAGATACCCTCGAAAGGCTGTGGGGATGTAGCGACCCCCGCATGCGTAGACTAAAAGATAAAACACAAAGAAATGCATCTGCGAAGGCAAGGTTCCCAGGCTTTTGAGGGGATGGGTACTGAGCAGAGCCGAGAAGAGCCAAATCGCCATGAAAAATACGATGGGCTGATCCAGGGGTGTGGGAGAAGGCCGCCACCTCTTTTTTTGGGTTAGGATTTGGAGGACCCAGAACAGCGCAAACCCTCCGGAGGCAATGTAGGTGGCGGAGTTAGAAAGAGGGGGGAAGAATCCAATGAGGAAAGCAAAAAAGAGCATGAGCCGATCCAGGAGAGCTTCTTGGTCAGGTGGGATGAGAGCGGAAAGTTTAAAATGGGTCCAAGACATAGGGGCGTTTTGCAGCTTCTATGAAAAGTTACGTGGGATTCTCTTTCTGATCATTGGGGCGCTTAAATTCCGGCATGGTAGCGCACCCTTCAGGGTGGATGCCCTCTCGCCGGGCTACTTTCAGAAGAGTCCTTCCCAGTATCTTGATATCCAACCACAGACTTCTGTGATCCACGTACCAGATATCCAGTTTGAATTTTTCCTCCCAGGATAGTGCGTTCCGTCCGTGGATTTGTGCCCATCCCGTGATTCCAGGTTTTGTCTCATGGCGGCGCGCTTGCTCGGGGGTGTAGCGGGGGAGGTACTCACTGTGCAGCGGGCGTGGACCCACAAGGCTCATCTCGCCATTGATCACATTAAACAATTCCGGAAGTTCATCTAGGCTCATGTTGCGCAAAAAGGAGCCCAAAGAAGTGAGGCGCTTGGATTCGGGCAACAGATTTCCTTTTTCATCTCGGAGGTCTAGCATGGTTCGTAATTTAAAAATAAAAAATGGATTTCCCAAGTACCCTGCGCGCCGCTGCTTAAATAGAACGGGTCGACCCAGCCTCAAGGCGATCAGGGTTGAGATTCCCAGCATCAGGGGAGATAGGAGTATCAGGGCGGGCACGGCGATGACCAAATCCAGAAGGCGTTTTGGTGCCTCTAAACCTGAAATCTTTGGTTCGTAATAGACAGACAGGACTTCCTTTAAGGCTTGCTCGTAGCGGGCGGCAAGAACGGGTCGCGCAAATTTTTCTTTCACATATTGATACCCGAGAGATCCCATATCCGAGCGGAGTTTTTTGTTTCGGTAGAGTTCTAAAATAGCCTGGCGGAAGGCCTGCGGATTCTCGGGTTCCGCATAGAGGCCTGCCTGGGCCTCTTCCACCAATCGGCGGGCTTCTCCATCGATGCCCACCACCACAGGCTTTTGGCAGCTCATGTAATCGAAAATTTTATTGGGGTAGACCGTTTTGAAGCCGGGTGTCTTTTTAAGGACCGCGATGCCGACATCGGCGGCATTGATGAAATCTCCAATCGCATGTTTGGGTTGGGGGCCGATCATTTGCAGGTTGGACAAGCCGCGTCTTTTTGCTTCCGAAAGAAGTTTTTCTCTTTCGTTCCCGTCCCCCACGAACACCATCAGGATGTCGGGATGGTCCCGCAAAACTTCCGCGGTGTCTAAAAGCTGCCATAGATGGTTGGCTTTACTGTGGGCGCCAACGTACATCGCCACGAACTTCTCTTGCCAGTGATTCTGGCGACGCACCCAGTTATCCTGAGGTCCTGGGCCCATCAAGTCTAGGTCAGCGCCATTGGGAATGTGGATCAGCTTGTTTTGGGGGACACATTTCTTGGTCATCAGGTGTTCCAGGAAAGCCGGGGTCAGGACATTGATACAGTCGGCGCGCTTGTAAATGAAGCTTTCCAAAGCATAGGCCAAGCGGATGATCCATGGATTCTTGAGTACGCCTGTTTCTATGGCAAACTCAGGCCATAGGTCCCGAACCTCAAAAACAAAGGGGATGCGCTTGAAGCGTGAAATCAGATAGGCGCCTAAGCCGATGGTGAGAGGGGGGGAACTGGCCACTAGAATATCCTGCGGGCCTGCGTGGGTCAGGGCTGTGACCAAGGAAGAAGCAAGAAACACAATATATCCAACGAGTCTGCCTATGTATCCCCGACTGTAGAAGCGTGGAACAAAACAGCGCAGGACGCGGACGGACTCCGCGAATTTTTCATCGGTGACCCAGCGCCCTTCATAGCGGGGATCCACTCGCCCCGTGCCGTGGTGGACGGTTCCGGCCAGAACGGTGACTTGATTTCCGTTTTCAGCCCAGAACTTGGTCAACTGGTTGAAGCGGGATCCTCCGGGATCATCTTTCCCTAGAAAGTATTGGTGCAGAACAAGAATGCGCATGGGGTCACAGAGTCTAACTCACTTTGCCGCTGGAATCGATGTGGCGGACTTGGGTTTTGCCTTCATACACCACGGCTTTGACCTCTACCTCTAGGCTCCGTCCTGAGGCCAGGCGTCCGCAGTTTCCCGTGCGTATGGCTGTGTTGAGGTCTTTAGGGTAGGCGGTGCAAGGTTCCAGGATGGCGGTGTAGTGCCCTCGCCATCCCCCAAAAGTCATGAACAACCAAACGCTCGTGAACACCTCTTTGGGAAAAACCAAACCAAATCCCAGCTTCTTTCGGGTGTCGGTAATGGCGCACCACCCCTCCTTTAGCCCACGGACATACACGAATTCTTTTGTGCCGTCCTGGGCGGGAGGAATCCGCCTAAGGTCTAAGGAACTTCCCTCTCGGGAAGGGGCCAGAGGCCAAGGGTGAGGTCCCGCGCCTGCGATGCGGGACCAGTCTGGATGGACAGGTTCCACGGTCGTTCCCGGGACATCGATCCTATGGTCTGGGCTGATGGCCATGGCGGGATGCAGTTTCCATAAAAATTTCAAGGGGTGCGCCCCAAGGTTGGTTAATTTGTGGCGGAAGTGTATCACGTTCGATCCGGCTTTGAGGGTGACCCATTTCTCCATGTGTGTCGTGGTGACGGTTCCCAAGCACGTGAGGTGGATGGTGGCTGACGATCGTTCCCGGTGGATTTCGACATCCCAGGGTTGTGCCCATAGCTCTCCATGATCGGGCAGGTTCTTTCCCTCCACCATTCCCGGTGCGTCGTTGGGAAAGAGCTCATCCCAACCTCCCGAGAAGTTATCATCGTAATTGCTCCCCAGCGGGACCTCCCGCGGTTCGATGTGTGAATTGTTCCACAGCAAGTTGGTGTCTGTGGGTTTGTGAATGAGGCGATAGATTTTAGCTCCCAGCGTGGGAAAAATCTCCAACCGCAAGAGATCGTTTTCCAGAAGAACAACCGGAAGATTGTATTGTTTCTGGGTGGAGACGGAAACAGAGGGTTTTTTCTCCAAGCTCTGCCGTTGGGTCAGGGTATGAGCAGGCATTTGATCGCCTCCTTTTTTTCCACGGCGTCAAAGGCTTCTCGCCATTGAGGAAGAGGAAACCGGTGAGTGATAATGGAAGCGGGAGATACTTGGCGTGACGCCAATAAGGCCAAGGCTTGTTCCCACGCTTGATAAGAAGAGCTGAAACAAAATCGTATATCGACCCCTTTGACTACAGCCTCATCCCAGGGAACCAGGACTTCTTTGCCCGCCAATCCTACCGCCGCGATACACTGGCCTCGTCCGACCCATTGGATGGCGTGTTGAATTCCGGAGGAAGATCCCGATAGTTCCACCACGCAATGAATGGCTCTGTCCGGTTTCCAGGAGTTCAGAAGGGAAGAAATATTCGGGCCTGCTTCCAAAACCAGATCCGCTCCTAGCTCGCGGGCTTTTGCCAACCGTGCATTATCTTCGGATGTGCCCACCATGGCCACATTTGCTCCTGCGGACTTGGCCACTAAAATAGCCAAAAGACCGATGGGGCCGGGACCTATAATCACCACCTTTTGATCTAAACGCACATTCCCTCTCTGCAGGACGGCGTGGGTCGCAATGGCCAAGGGTTCCACCACGGCGGCCTCTTCATGCGAAACTCCGTCCGGGATGCGGTGCAGGGCGTGGGCAGGCATGACCGTCCAATCGGCCATCGCCCCGTGACTCCGTGAGCCATAAGCTTTTTTTTGGGGACAGAGATGGGCGTGTCCTGTGCGGCACAGATCACAGCTGCCGCAGGCTCCCGTGATGTTTTCGGCTACCACACGGTCCCCAATTTTCCATCCCGACACTCCGGATCCGATGGCCGCCACCTCGCCGGAAAATTCATGGCCCAATATCAGAGGAGGGGTGGTAGGAAACCGATCATGCAGAATATGAATATCGGTCCCACAGATGCCCACCGCCTTTACCTTCAAAAGAACCTGCCCAGGCCCTGGGACAGGTTTTTCCCACTCCCTGTATTCGATTTTGGAAGCCCCCTTCTCGAGCTTCACCACTGCTTTCATCAAACCTCCCTGAATGAAAATATCTGGTTTCCTGGATTTAGGCGGACACGCAGGAGAGTGGTTCCATCCCACAAAGGTTCTTGAGAAACGCGCCTTTTGTCGATGACCATTTGATAGTTTGCGGGGCAGCGAATATAAATGAATTCCTTGGAGTCACTGAAGAGTGGGGATAAAGAAATTTTTAGTTCTAGTTTTTGGGGATTCCATGAGCAGGTTTTGAGTTCCATGGCCCCTTGAGTGAAGTGGTGATCGGTCCCTAGAATTTGAGGGCGATTGAATTTGGTGCGGACCGCAATGAGCCGCACGCTGCGGCCAGGGATGGTGAGATGGGGGTCCGACTCCAAAGAACCCAGAGCCCTTCCCTCCCAAACATCCCAAAGCAACGCGGATCGGTCTTGCCGCAGCACCTCGAGTAAGTCCTCCAGGGGTTGAGACCTAGGGGATTCTTCCCAATTAAATAATCCCAGCAAGTTCCAATCCTCCCAGGAAGTGTGTATGGGGAGTACCCACAATTTAGGATCGGGGTCTTTCAAGAGATCGAGGGGGCGGGCGGCTTGGCCATAGGGGGGGATCAACTGGCGGATCAGTTTCTTCTGCCACGATTTGAGTTGAGCCATTTTGGCGCTGACGGTGATCGGCCCCCCGCTCAGGGCCAGCGCGGTGGCCCAAAACAGGATTTCATTGGGTATGCCATCCAAAACCAGATCATCGGGGTCATTGATCCACCAGCGGCGGTGTAGAAAATAAGTCGCGGCGATGTTGCGGACGCTCTGGGAGATGCCGGACTGTCCGTCCGTCCAGTAGGGCCGTATGTCCGAACCGATCCGCATGGAGTCCGCCAGTCCTGCCGCGGGCCCCAGGGGTGCGCCGCAGGCCAGGATCCAAGATTGAGACCCCATCGATTGACGTAAAAGCTTCAGCCCTTGACGGTAGGCTTGGACGCGCGTCACCTCTTTGTGATGACGGCGTCGCACATCCAGATCGTCCGAGGAGTCCGTGGGGTCGGGAGAGAGAAGACATCGCAGGTAATCTGCCTTGATGTATCGGATCCCCTGTTTGCGCAGCGCGGTCAATATCGACCGTACTCGGGCGGCGGCGGCCGGCCGTGTGGGATCCAGAGCATACCCACGGCCTTTACCTCCCATGACTTGGGGGAATCCCTTTTCCTCTCGAACGAGAAGCTTGGAATTTTCCGTAAGGCATCGGGAACCCGCATTGACCGCAAAGGGCGCGATCCATAAGCCCGCCCATTTTTTTTCTTTAGAGATTTTGCCCAGGATAGATTTCCACTGTTTTTTTAGGGCCGGACGCGGGAACCAATCATATTCGGGACGCCGTGGGGCCAGCACATTTTCCCACCCATGATCTATCTCGAAAAACGCCATCCGGCGTCTGAGGGAAGGATCACGCTGTAAGGCGGCGAACTCTTTCTTCAGGTCCGTGGCAGAAAAATGATCGTCATAGGCTTGCCAGGTTCCCCAGCCGGCCGGGGAAGAGCGGCGAGGAGGATGAACTTTCATCTGAAGAGACGAAAGGTGAGCATATTTTTCCAAAAGGTCCAAACCATCCTGAGAGAATCCCATCCAGACCGGTTCGGAGATCAGGGGGCGCTCACGCTCGGCACGCAGTCCCTCCGTGTTTTGGGTGAGGCTTAGTCCCTCGGCATTTAACATGACTCGGGAGGCAAATCGAGTAAACGAGAGAGCTCCTCCCACCCAGGCGTGCTGTTCTAAACGCAAGGCGGCCAGCCACCAGCTCTCAAAGGATTCTTCTCCGCTGAAATGTTCCAGCCTGCTTTTGGTGAGTGGGCTTTCGGGCCATGCTCCGCAGTAGGCCATTTTTAGGAATTTTGCCCCTTTCCAGGTTTGGGTGAGGCCGGGGGTTGTTTCCGCGGTGTTGAACAATCCTAGATGGTCGATGGGGGGAGTCTGAGAGGGTGTCTCCAGGGTCAGTTGAAGGGAACAGAAGTTCGAATCCAGGCGGAGTGACCAGGAAAGGCGGCTATCAATCCAATTGGAACCCCAGCGGGAGAGGTTCCAAACGACCCGAGCAATTTTCGATTTCCCCACTTGAAATTCCTCTACCCTGGGTGGGTCCAAATCCAGAACTGAAAATCGCTGTTTTTGGGAATAGATCCAAGGAGCTATTTTCCAGCTACCCATTTTCCCTCTCCCTGAAAGGGAGAGGGCTTGCCCACGGACGCGGGACGCGGCCAGGGTGGGGGTGAGGGGAAGTTCTGACTGGGGCGGTTCGATGCACAAAAACCCCCGTTCGTTTACGTGAAAAAAGATATTTCCACGGATCGAGGGAAGTGTGGTTAAGGCATCCATAAGCCTCCCGTTACGGGAAGAGTGATTCCGGTGATATAGGAAGCGGCGGGAGAGGCGAGAAAAGCGACCACCTCCGCCACTTCTTCAGGGGTTCCCATGCGGCGCATGGGTAGGCTGTGAACCAATTTGCGTTTTAGACGAAGCGGAAGCTGGCGGGTCAAATCAGTATCAATAAGGCCTGGAGCCACACAATTGACTCGGACGCCGTGAGGCGCGCCCTCTTTGGCCAGAATCTTAGCCAGGACCGGCAGCCCCGCTTTGGACAGGGAATAGTGCGCCCCGATAATATATCCTCCCGTAGAACCGGCTTGAGAGCCCATCAGGATGATATTGCCGAAGCCTTGTCGGATCATCACCGCTAAACATTCCTGCACTCCAAAGAAAACGCTCTTGAAATTGATGTTCATCAGCCGGTCCCAATGGTTCTCTCGGATATCCTGAAGCTTGAGAAGTTCCGCGGTGCCGGCATTGGCCACCAACACATCCAGGCGTTTCCATTCGCGCACTACCTGACGGACCAAATCCTTAGCTTTGCGAGCCTTGGAAAGATCGGCACGCAGGGCCCACGCCTGTCCCCCACGCTCTTGAATCGTTTGCTTGGTCTCTCTAGCTTCTTTCGGATGAGAGCGGTATGTAAACGCCACATGGTTTCCTTTTTCTGCCAAGCGCACCGCGCAGGCCCTTCCTATGCCCCGGGAAGCCCCGGTCACCAGTACGTTCAATGGGTTCAACGGAAACACTCTTCCGGCATGCTCGTTAAGTCCGGGCTGATCACCGGCTTGAAATCCATGTGGTTCAAAATGTCTCTCTGCACGTCCACGCCAGGAGCCACTTCCTTGAGGTGGAGACGCCCATTTTGCAACTCGAACACGCAGCGTTCCGTGATGAACAGAACTTTCTGGGCATGGCGAGTCGCATAGCGGCCGCTGAAAGTCACCTGCTCCACGCGCGAGATAAATTTACGGTGGGCGCCTTGGCGTAAAATATTCAGCTTGGAATTCATGAGGGAGATCTGGAGCCCCCCGGAGTTGAACGTGCCGCAAAATACCACCTTTTTCGTATGCTGGGTAATATCAAGAAATCCGCCACATCCCACTAGATTTCCGGAAAATCGACTGACGTTTACGTTTCCTTCCTGATCTATTTGGGCAAACCCCAAGAAGGTGACATCCAGTCCTCCGCCATTGTAGAAGGCGAACTGATCGTCTGCGCGGAGGATGACCTCCGGATTGGTGCTCACCCCGAAATCTGGCTGGGTCTCCGGAATCCCGCCGTTGACCCCCGACTCGAGGCTCAGATAAACTTGTTCCAGGCGGCTTTCTTCCGCGAGCACGGAGCCGATGCCTTCGGGGATTCCGGAACCTAGGTTTACGACTTCGCCGCCCTTAAGTTCACGTGCTGCCCGCCGGGCGATGACCTTGCGCTCATTGAGATTCAAGGGAGGGATGGAAGTTCGCGGCATCCGCGCTTGACCGCAGAAGGCCGGGTTGAATCGTTGTCCCAGCGTTTGGGCGTGGTTCTTCTCGGGGTCGTTGCTGACCACCACGACATCTACAAGATAGCCTGGCAGCTCTATGTCTTTAGGGTGCAAGGTTTCCGCAGGGACCCTTCTTTCTACCTGGACCATGACTTTCCCTCCAGAGTTCTTGACGGCCATGGCCAGGGGGAGAACCTCCAACTTCACGGCTTCGTTTTCCATGGTGATGTTGCCGCGCTCATCTGCGGTGGTGCCCCGCAGAAAGGCGAAATCCACGGGGAAACTCTTGTAAAGCAGCATCTCCTTTCCAGCGATCCGGACCACATCCACAATGTCTTGAGTCGTTTTTGCGTTTAGTCTCCCACCCTCCTGGCGAGGGTCCACAAAAGTCTCCAGGCCGATGTCCGATAAGTGTCCCGGCTGCCTAGCGGCGATGGCATGATAAAGTCGGGTCAGCTGTCCCTGAGGCATGTTGTAGGCTTCTATCTGGTTATCCAGGATCAAACGGGTGAGTCGGGGGGTGACTCCAAAAAATCCGCCGATCACGCGGCGCAGCATCCCTTTTTGTGCCAAGTGATCCAAGCCTCGGCTGTCACTATCTCCTTGGGCGCTGGAGAACACCACGGTGAGATATCGGGGATGTCCTTCTTGTTTGAAACGCTGTCCCAATTTCTGAAGCAATTCCTCCGCGGATCCCGCGAAGCGGAATCCTGCCACGGCCACCGTGGCCTCATCCGGAATTAAGGACACGGCCTCTTCTGCGGAAAGGAATTTTGATTTTTTTGTTTGAACGATCATCGTACGGTTATCTCTTCGGGTTGCAACACTCGAGTGACTTTGGCCGGCACCCCCATCGCCACGGCATTATCGGGAATATCTTGGACCACCGCCGATCCGACCCCAATGACGGATTTTGCCCCAATTCGGATCCCGGGACGAAGGGATGTGCCCACACCCACCATGGCCAAGGGGCCAATGGTCACCTGACCCCCAAAAGTGACCCCGCCGCCGATGAGCGCGAAATCGCCTATCTGGCAATGGTGGGCGATGATGGAGCCTCCCCCCAGGAAAACTCCTTTGCCGATCACGGCCTCAGGGTGGATGGTGACGCCCATCTCTATGATGCACCCCGGCGCAATGCTGCGCGGTGAGTCAATGAAAGTGAATGGGTGGATGGCGCTGACCAATGTAAAGCCCTCGGATTCGATTTGTTGAGAAATCTTTTTGCGGACCCCGTTGTGCCCCACGGCCACCAACGCTCCCCAGACACCCTGCGATCTCAGTTTGGGAATTTCCTCCAACGTGCCCAACACGGGCAATCCGCAATGAGTGAGATCCTGTTTGGATGGATTGTCGTCAAGAAAGCCCACCACTTCTATGTGGGTGTTGTGTTTTAGAACGTGGTAGGCTTGCGTTCCGTTCTGCCCCGCGCCAAATATAAATACCTTTTGAATCTCTTTCATGGGAACAGGGCAACTCGGATTCCGGCGGCCTCCAAGGGCTTCAATTTGGGGAGAATTTGATTCTGGTAGGTGCATGTGGTTACCAGGAGGGTGTCCAATTGGTCGGGCTGAATTTCGGGAAGGGGACATATTTCCAATCCGTGAAAAAGAGAGCCCCATTTGTTTTCATCGTCATCGGCGACGGCCACAAGGGTCAGCCCGCTGCCTTCCAGGGCGGAAAAGGCGACCTCGGCGGTTTCACTAGCGGGATAAAAGGCCACTCGGCGGGCTCCTTGCGAGTAAAGCTCCAAAAAGCGCCGGCGAAATAGTTGTTTGGAGTAGCCATGAAGATGAAGCAGTTCCTGAAAAAAATCCACCATCAGATAGCGGACTCTTTCGCGGCCCTTGGCGGTGATGCGAAATTCGCTGTCGTAGGCCCCGCGATCCTCACGCTGCAGGGATCCCTCCTCAACCAGACGATCCAGGAAAGCCTTGCTCAAGAATCCCGCGGAAAGGCTGGTTTCTCCTTCTTCCCTTACCGGGAAGGATTCAACCCCCTGTATTTCCAGAAGGGTCATGAGTTCCTGAAGCAGGGGGCGAGGACGCAAAAATTGAATCTGACGTGAATCAAACAGAGAGGATTTCATGGCATGGCTGCTCCTACAATTATTTTTCCCTGATTTCTGAGATAATAATCTCGCGCGCGGGCTAAACCTTCGGGCAGTGAAGTTTTTGGGGTAATCCCAAGGATCTTGGACATGGTTCCTATGTCGGCCACAAAATCACCTGTTTCCATCTGTTGCTCTGCGGACGGCCAATCCACGTGCTCGATGCGTCCTCGTCCCGCTGCCTGTACGGCCATCTCCGCGATTTCCTTGAGGGGAATTCCTATGCCCGATCCGGCATTCAAGACATGTCCATTGGCGCTCTCCCGCAGAGCTGCCTCTAAAAATATGTCCACCAGATCATCGATAAAGAGAACGTCTCGTTTTTGCGAGCCCTCCCCATACAGCCGGAGGGTCCCACCCGAAAGGGCTAACTGCAAAAGCCAGTTGACGATACCGTACTTACCGTTCTTCACATTTTGGCGCGGGCCATAGGGATTGGTGATGCGCAATATGACGGTCCGGATCCCGAAGTTCTTCCAGTACAACAAGTGGTACTTCTCGGCGGTGAGTTTATGAATGCCATACAGGGTGAGGGGTTCAGTGGCGGCTGTTTCCGGTACGGGAAGTGAGAGGGGTTTCCCGTAAACCAGTCTGGAACTGGCAAAAATTATTTTAACCTGGGGGTTGACCAGTCGGCAGGCTTGAAGTAAATTCAGTTGACCCGAGCAGCTGATGTCGAGATCGAGGAACGGATCCTCCAGGCTGTCTTTGTAGCTGACTTGTCCCGCGAGATTGAATATAAAATCTTTTCCGGAAACACAGCGCTGCATCAAATCGCGATCGCGGATATCCCCGAAGATTGTTTCCACGCGATGCTCGATTCCTTGAATGTTGATGGGAGTCCCTCCATTGGATTCCAGAAGAACATCCAGAAGAGAGACTTCGGCTCCTAGTTTCACGAGGCGATGGGCTAGATTGGAACCGATGAATCCCAGCCCACCCGTGATCAATACCCGTCGTCCCCTAAAATAAGATTCACTGCTCATCGTCACGACTTCACCTCTTCCTCATTTTTCATGGTCGGGCGATCGGGGATTTGCCCTGCGGCTCCCATAGCGGGGAGGGGTCCCTTTGGGGAGGACCACGGGAGGGTCCTATCATGGGGCCTGGGGGCTAAGGGCAAACCCCGATCAGACCGACCTGTCATAAAAGTGCGTAAAATCGTCCTCATTCTTCCTTGGCTCCCAGAAAAAATAGAGCCCCCGACATCATGTGAGCACGCTCCGGGACGCGGTAGAACCAATCCAAATATTTAAGCGGCAAAGTCAGCCAGCCCCCGACCCATTTAATTCCCCAATAAATGAGGCTTGAGCGGAAAAAAGCGGCGGGGGCTTCGGTGAGAAAATCGCACAGCGCCGATCCCGGGCCCGAAAGAACCCCGTCCTCGATTTTGCGAAAATCACGAAGGATGTGTTCCAGTCCGTGCAGGGTATAACGATAGAAGTCGTCGGGAGAGTAGTGGAAATGCTGGAGAAAGGGGACCTCCACATAAATCAGTCCGCCGGGTTTGAGGACCCGATACGCTTCTCGAATGAGCTGGTAGGGTTCAGGGACATGTTCCAAAACTCCCTGAAGGAGTATCCCTTCAAAAGATTCACCCGAGAAGGGAAGCTCATGCCCGTCCGCGGCGACAGAGACTCCCGGGGCGGGACGGATATCCAGACACGCGCAACGAGGGCGCAGGGACAGAGGAAGACCTTCTAAATTCTTTGAATCCAAACCCGATCCAATATCGAGAATGGCGGGTTGTGAGAATTTTTCCAGAAGTATGGCTCCCATTCGGGCCCTCTGGACATTCCCGGCGGGATCCAAAAAGGGATGCGGAGGGCGGAGAAAATGAGCCAGCTTCTCCAGAAGAGGATACCGGGCTAGGCGGGATCGCACCTGAATGTTTTCGGCGGTTTGTTTTAAATGAGAAAGCCGATCGGCAGACTGGGGTGAGAGGAGAAGCGGGATACCGTTTCGTACGGGATACATGTGTCCTCGTTCACATCCCAGGCGACCCTCCCGATTGTCGTCTATCAGTTCCAAAGGCGAACGGCATTGAGGACAAGAAAGGCGCGATGTGAGCTCAGTGAGTTGCATTAGGGTTTGGGCCGCAGCAAAATTTTTGGGGGTCCGTCATTTTCCTGGTTCAGCTGATGCAGAG
>JACQJM010000010.1 GCA_016205045.1 Elusimicrobiota bacterium
GACATTTTTTTTGTTCCATCGGTCCCAATTAAGAGAGGCAGAGTCAGGGCTACTTGGGTTTCTTGACCAAAATCCTTCTGCACTTGCCGGCCCATTAAAAGATTGAAAATTTGATCGTTTCCTCCCAGTTCCACATCCGCTTTAACTGCGACGGAATCATACCCTTGCAGTAAAGGATAAAGTATTTCAGCGATGGTCAAGGGTTGCTCTGCTTTTCGCCGTTTAGCGAAATCTTCCCTTTCCAAAAGGCGGAATACAGAGTAACGAGTGAGGAAAGTTTGCAGGACGGAGCCTCTGGGAATGGCTTTTTGAATTTGAAAAATGGGAGCCAGCCATTCTGAATTGAAGCGTACTTCCGTTTTGGAAGGGTCCAACACTTTAAACGCTTGGGTCTGATAGGTCTGAGCATTATGTTGGATCTCTTCATAGCTTAAGACGGGTCTTGTCTTGTCTTGCCCGGAGGGATCTCCTACTTGCGCCGTAAAATCTCCAATAATCAAAACAGCATGGTGTCCCAGGTCTTGGAAGGCTCTTAGTTTAGTGAGTGGGACGGTATGTCCCAGATGAAGTTCCGGAGAGGTGGGGTCGACTCCCAACTTAACCCGCAAAGTTTTTTTATTTTGAATTTTTTGTTTTAGTTCTTCCGGGCTGACGAGTTCTACGGCGCCCCGCTGTAGGATGTGTAGTTGCTTTTCAATTTCCATTTAGGGCTCGGTAAGAAATAATTGGCATATCTCGGAGGCCCATCTTTGAGACCCGATTAAGGCGCGAGGAGGGAGCAATGCCGCAGTGCATTGTAACCGATCGAGCAACGCAGAGCGGGGCCAAAGATGGGCCTCCCCCTTCGGGGCCAGGGCACTTTTGGGCTCCAACTGCGTCGTTCGTCGCTCACGAAGCCTCCAGCATAGACTCGCTCCTTTCTCCTTGTTTCGCTCCAAAATTGTCATGGCGAGCTGTGTCACTTATTTCTTACCGAGCCCTAAGGTAATTTCTAGCATTTTAGGAATTAGAATTAAAATAGATCATAAGGGTCAACATCGATTTTAAGCCTCGTAGAAGGGGAAAAGCGCAGATCTTTGAGAAAATCAAAGAAAGAGGAGAGAATTTTTTCTTCCGGCAATTTAATCAATAGATGATGGCGGTGTTTTCCCCGTAATTTTGCATAGACGGCAGGAGCAGGCCCTATTAACTCTAGGTAAGGGGATGGAAAGTTTTTCTTGAGTTTCTCTGCAAGGTTAAGTGTTTCTTTCTCAACCACCTCGTCTTTTCTTCCCGTGAGGATGAGACGAATTAAAAGAGAATAGGGAGGGTACCCTAACTCTTTGCGAAATTGCAGTTCTTCTTTTAAGAAACGATGATATTCTCCTTGTTTTAAAGCTTCTAAAACGGGATGTTGCGGGTGTTGGGTCTGAATGAGGACCAGCCCCGGCTTCTCTGCGCGTCCTGCCCGCCCAGCCACTTGGAATAAAAGCTGGGCCGTTTTTTCTGCAGCCCGAAAATCGGGAAGAAATAACAAAGGATCTATTTGCAATACTCCGACTAAGGTCACCTCAGGGAAATGGAATCCTTTGGAAACCAATTTGGTTCCCACCAGTATGTCGGCTTTTTGATCTTTGAAGACCTGATAGGGCGATTCTTGATTTTGTTTATGGCGGAAGGAATCGCGATCCAATCTTAGAATTTTTGATTCTGGAAAAAGAGCGGACAGCTGCTGAACGACCTTTTGTGTCCCTGTTCCGGCCAAGCGCAACGTGCCCGAACATTTCACGCAATGGGAGGGGAGGCTTTTCTTTTGAACGCAGTGATGGCATTGAAGTTGAAGAGCGGTCTGCTCTTTCGGTTGTTTTTTCTTTTGAAATCGTTCGTGTAAAACCAGAGCGGTTCCACAGGAGGTGCAGCAAGGCACCCAGCCGCAGCGCTGGCAGAGAACGTAATTAGAGTGCCCTCGACGGTTGATCAAGAGGATGATCTGTTCTTTTTTCTGCAGGCAGGAGCGTATTTGATTTAGTAATTCCTGGTGAAAAAGAGTGGACCTAAATGGAGTAGAAAGAATATCGATCTGGGGTGGAGGGGTTTCAAGAGAGACTCGATTCTCCAAAGAAATCAGAGATGTTTTGCCTTGTGTTGTTTCATAATAAGATTCTAAAGAAGGGGTGGCACTTCCCAGAATCACTAAGGCTTTGTGCTTTTGGGCCCGATGCAAGATGACGTTGCGAGCGTGGTAGAAGGGGCTTCGCCCTCCTTCTTTGTAGGATTCATCCTGTTCCTCGTCCATAATCACCAGCCTTAAGTTTTGAAAAGGAAGCAGGCAAGCCGACCGAGCTCCCACCACAATAGAACGATGTCCTTGAGCCAATTCCCACCACGCTTGGCGTTTAACCGACAGGGGAAGAGAACTGTGCCAGACGGTAACCGGTAGATGGAGCGCCTGACTGATCTCTTCCCAAAATGGTTGTGTGAGAGAAATTTCCGGAAGAAGAAACAAAACTTGGCCGCCCTGTTCTATGGCCACTCTTATTAAACGAAGATACACTTCTGTTTTTCCCGAAGCAGGGACGCCATAGAGCGCCGCAGATTCAAAGTGATGAGTTTTCAGTTTCGGCAAAAGGTAATCTACTGCCTTTTGTTGATCAGGGGTTAATTGTTTGGTGAATGTTCCGGCGTTCAAAGGGGAAGAGTAAGGGGAAGCTGGGGAAGAGGAAGGTGCTTTAAGAAAACTAGGAAAGACAGCTCTTAAAGATTCTCCCATGGGAGAACAGTATGTTTCGGATAACCAAGAAGCCAAATCTAATAGACCTTTTGGAACGGAAAGGGGAGGATCCAAAGGCGCTATGATTTCTTTTAAGGGGAGTGAGGAAGAAGGTTGGGGAAAGGTTTTTAGAACAATGCCCAGAAAATGCTTTCTGTGGCCAAAGGGAGCCAGAATGCGGCTACCCCTTTCAATGGCGGTTTTCCAGCGAGGGGGAACTAAATAATGGAAGGTTTTGTAGAGTGGCAGGGGAAATGCCACTTCCGCGACGAGCTTCTGCTCAGAAGACATGGCATTGGGTGCAGCGAAAATTTCCGGGTATATTGCCCAGGGGTCCTGCCTCCCGGTTCGCCCCTCGGCTTCCCTCACTCCACCCATCCCCTGCTAGGGTAGCGAGATGTGGTCCACCGTTCACCTTACGTTGCGGGACCGATGGGCTGGA
>JACQJM010000011.1 GCA_016205045.1 Elusimicrobiota bacterium
ACGATTTTCGAAGCGGCAACCCCGGACAGGCCCTGGCCTGACCCTATTGCAGATAAGGCCCAGTGCCCTGAAATTTTCGTTGCACCCATAATGAGCAGCCGAGTGGCATTCTTTTTATAAAATTTGTAGAATCATGTATTGGCAATACTCCACACAATGAGGAAACGGGGGTTTTTGGTTATTCTCTCGGCTCCCTCGGGAGCCGGGAAGTCTACGATTTGTCGAAAGCTACTTCGTCTTCAAAAGAACTTAAAATATTCCGTCTCTGCAACCACGCGCCCTGCACGACCGGGTGAAAAGGAGGGGAAACACTACCACTTTGTTTCTCCCGCAGAATTCAAAAAAAGGATTCGACAGCGCTATTTCTTGGAATGGGCACGCGTTCATGATCGTTACTACGGAACCCCTAGAAAATTTGTAGAACAATGGACACGCAAGGGTTACAACGTCTTGTTAGCCATCGATGTAAAAGGAGCTCTAAATATCCGAAAAAAATATCCCGACTGCATCTTAATCTTCGTTCTTCCTCCTGCTTTGCGCTCTTTAAAAGAACGACTCCTGAAACGTAAGGATGACCGAGATTCTGTTCATAAACGTCTTTTGGCGGCCCGAAAGGAAATGAAAGCCATTCCTAGGTATGACTACGCCGTGGTCAATGATGATCTAAGGCGAGCGATCAATCAAATCCAAGCGATATTGACCACAGAAAGTCTTAAAACCCACAGAGGAAATTATGTCTGAATCTAAAAAGAAATCCACCAGTACAGCACCAGAGGAAAGATCCGTCTATCAGATGATCCTAGAACAAGTGAGCGGCAAATACCAACTGGTTCCCTTAGTCTCCCAATGGGCCACGGAATTAAAGAAAAGCGAAGAACACAGAAACCTTCCTTGGAACCAAATTCTAGAAATCGCCATCAGGGATGTTCTCACCGGGAAAGTGACGTCCAAAAACATCAAGGGGCTCTCTCGCAATGGAACCAACGAAAAAGAAGATTCCGGAGAAGACAAAAAGAAAAAAAGCAGTTGACCAAGAAGTATGCCCGAAAGAAAAAAGATTCTATTAGGCATCACGGGAAGTATTGCCGCTTACAAATCCTGTGAACTGGTGCGACGTTTAACTGAAAAAAAGTTCGAGACCCGGTGTGTTCTGACCCCTTCTGCCCAACATTTTGTAACTCCATTAACCCTAGGCACGCTTTCAGGAAATCCTGTTTATCAGAATCTTCATGATCCCGCACTCTGGGAGATGATCCCACTACCTGCTGGCGAAGCAATCCCAGCGCCCCAAGAGCGCTCAGCAGGTGGTGGGATGAGCCATCTCTCTCTTGCTACCTGGGCGGATTTGGTTTTGGTCGCACCCAGCTCCGCCGATTTCATCGCTCGCTTAGCTCAGGGACGGGCAGAAGGCTTGCTGGATTCTTTAATTTTAGCCACTCGAGTCCCGGTGGTAATCTGCCCAGCCATGGATGAAGAGATGTGGTTGCACCCTGCCACCCAAAAGAATGTAGAACAGCTAAAAAGCATCGGGTATCTCCTCTGGGGTCCTCAAAAAGGTCCTTTGGCTAGTGGTAAAATAGGGTTAGGACGGCTGATGGAGGTTGAAAACATTGTCGAACTTGTTGAGAAAAAACTCTCCAGAGTCAACTCAGAGCCCGTGGCGCGGTAACCCCACCACCTGCTCGGTTGCTCGAAGCAACCCCAAATCAAACAAAGCGTCTAAAAAGACGCTGAGCAGGTGGTGGGGTAAGCGTTTGCTTATCACCGCAGGTCCCACGCGGGAGTATTTGGATCCTATCCGTTACCTCTCCAATGCTTCCAGCGGCATGATGGGGTTTACCCTGGCTAAAACCGCACGCAATCTGGGAGCAAAAGTCATGGTCGTCAGTGGTCCTTCTCGCATTTCAGCCCCCTGGGGAGTTCGCACCATTCCCGTGATATCTGCCGAACAAATGTACCGGGAAACCCTCAAGCTTTTTTCCCAGGTGGATATAGTGATTGGCGCGGCCGCCGTCAGCGATTGGAAATTTGCTAAAGCATCAAACCAAAAGTTCAAGAAAACGGGCCACTCCCTGGAGATTACTCTGCTTCCCAATCCTGATATTTTGGCCGAACTGGGCCGAAGAAAACGCGAACAAAAAAATAAAAAGCGAAAGATTTTGGTGGGATTTGCCCTGGAAACACACCAGTGGTTAACTCACGCCAAGGAAAAACTACTCAAGAAAAATCTGGACATCATCATCGCCAATAAACCTGAAAACGTGGGCATGAGCAATGCGCGCATCGCTATTTTAGACCGCAAGGGCCATCAAAAAATATACCCCCCCATCTCCAAACAAAAAGCCGCCGAAGTCATTCTAAAATCCATTGAACCATTGCTAAATGCACCCTTCCCTACTTGAACTTGTTAGCTCTCTAAAAACCAGAATTCAATGGGAACAAAAAAGAGGTGACACTTTCCCTTTAAAAACTCTCTCTGTTCTTTCTCCTTCTTCATCCTCTTGCTCATTCCCACAGTCGACACAAGCCTTAAACCAGCTTTCCCAGGAGGTAGCCTCCTGCCAAAAATGTCCTTTGGGTTCTACCCGCATTCAAACCGTGTTTGGGGTAGGTTCTCCTTTGGCCAAGGTTATGTTCGTTGGAGAAGGTCCCGGTTATGAAGAAGATCGCCAGGGGGAACCTTTTGTGGGAAAAGCAGGAAAACTTTTAGATAACATTCTGACCTCCATTGGTCTCTCACGAAAAACCGTTTATATCGCCAACATTGTCAAATGCCATCCCATGACTGATCCTTCTCACCCTGAGGCTCGCGGGAATGACCGCCCTCCTACAGGCGAAGAGATCGCGGCCTGCAAATCTTATCTAGACCGCCAGATCGAACTGATCCGGCCGAAAGTGATTGTAACTCTAGGAGCCAGCGCTTCCAAAACATTGCTTTCCACTTCTCTGGGTATTACCTCTTTGCGCGGAAAATGGTATACGTATGGAACAGCAAAATTGCTCCCCACATACCATCCGGCAGCGCTTTTGCGAGACCCCAATCTGAAAAAAGATGTCTGGAAAGACATGAAATCGTTAAAGAAAGAACTTGAAAATTAGAAACTAAAAATGATCAAACCACAAAAAAACAAACCCGTAGAAAAATTAGAACGAATAATCAAAAATGGATTGCGAGGATTCGAGAAAATGCTAAAAATCGACAATTCTGAGCGCCCTTTAAGTTACTTTGAAGCTTTTCTAAAGGATAAGACAGTCGCTTCCATAACTCCCAGCTCCAAATATCTTGTTCGCAGAGTGATTAAAGCCATGGATATTCAACACTCCCACCATTTGGTCGTGGAATACGGAGCCGCCGAAGGCGTTCTCACCAAAGAGGTTCTTAAATTACTTCCATCCCAGGCCTTGTTGCTGGCCATTGAAAAAAGTCCCATTCTCTATGAGACGCTGACCCAATTAAAGCATCCCAATCTTAAGGCAGTTTGTGGGGATGTTTTGGAAATTGACAAACTCCTCAAACAAGAAGCGACTCAAGAAGCTGACTGTATTGTTTCCGGAATCCCCTTTAGTTTTTTGAAGCCTGAAGAACGAGAGGAGTTGCTTAAAAAAACCACTCATCACCTAAAACCTTCGGGACGTTTTGTCGCTTACCAGTGCACCACTCATCTCATCCCTCTTTTGAAAAAGCATTTTCGAAAAGTTCAGGTGGAATTTGAAATCAGAAATATTCCACCTCACTTTGTATTTACTGGCATTAAATAAAACCAGTCCTATTCTACGACATTAATGGATGCCATGGGGTGCAGCGAAAATTTCCGGGCACTGGGCCTTATCTGCAATAGGGTCAGGCCAGGGCCTGGTCTATCTTTGCCCAGGGGTGACTTCGGTTCCAGCCCATCGGTCCCGCAACGTAAGGTGAACGGTGGACCACATCTCGCTACCCTAGCAGGGGATGGGTGGAGTGAGGGAAGCCGAGGGGCGAACCGGGAGGCAGGACCCCTGGGCAAAGTG
>JACQJM010000066.1 GCA_016205045.1 Elusimicrobiota bacterium
GTATGGAAAATGGGGCCAGGGACCGTGCCCAAAGACGTTCTCCTTACGGCACGGCCTAGAAATTGTCTCAAACCTGGGACTCCGAGATATGCCAATTATTCCTTATCGAGCCCTTAAAGGACATCAGCTTATCAACTAGCATGATTGTTCTAGCCGGTTTAAACCATAAGACTGCCCCTGTCAAGTTTCGAGAGGCCTTGGCGGGTGTGGGCGCCTTGAAAGCATTGGAAAAATTTCGGACCCAGGGGGATGGGGAAAGGGTAGTTCTTTCTACCTGTAATCGTTTTGAATTATACACGGTGGATTCCGATGAGGAAAAGGCTTTAGAACGCCTCACTGAATTTATGAAAGAGATATGCGGAAAATCTTTGGAAGGAGTTCATTACCGCCGGGCGGGCTTGGAAGCGGTGCGTCATCTTTTTACCGTGGCGGCCGGATTGGATTCTTTGGTGGTAGGGGAATCCGAAATACTCGGACAAGTCAAGGAGGCTTATGAGACCAGCCGTAAGTTAGGGTTCACGGGAAAGATTTTCAATGTTTTATTCCAAAGGGCTCTTTTTGTGGGGAAACTAGTGCGGAGCGAAACGGGAATTTCCACGGGCCAAACCTCCGTAGCCAGCGTGGCGGTGCAGTTGGCCCAGAGGATTTTCGGTTCCTTATCCGACAGCAAGGTTTTGATTCTGGGAGCCGGTAAGATGGCGGAGTTGTCTGCGCGGCATCTGCTGAATGAAAAGGTCAAGAAACTTTGGGTGGCCAATCGCACGTGGGGAAAGGGCGTGGCTTTGGCGGAGCCATTTAACGCGGAACCCATCCGTTGGCAGAATTTCCCACAAGCCATGGAGGAGGCGGATGTGGTGATTGCCTCTACGGGATCAGAAAAGCCCGTCCTCACCGTGGAACTGGTCCGTTCGGTTCTATCGGCTCGGCGGGGGCGTTCCCTGTTTCTCATCGATATCGCTATGCCGCGAGATGTGGAGGAGGGAGTCCACCGCTTGGAACATGTTTACCTGTACACCTTGGAAGATTTAAGAGGGATCGTGGATGAAAATGTTTCCCGGAGGAAGTCAGAATTTGAGAGAGCGCGAGGATTGGTGGAACAGGAAGTCCGTAAGTTCTGCTCAGATAAAATGAATGGAATGGTTTCAGCGCTAGCCTGAATTCTTCAGTTAAACTGAAGAATTCACCCTCCCATCACTTGACCCAAGTGAGGGACAAGTCTGGGCCTCACTTTGCCGCATAGCCAGCCCAAAGATGTTTAGCGGTCAAAGTGAGGGGCCGCCCCTCACTTGCCAGACATCTGCTTCTACGAAATCCATCCTGGCAAGTGAGAAATTCAGTTGCACTATTTTGTTCAAGGTTCTAGGACCATAGTTTTGGTGCAACTGAATTTTTCGGGCTAGTTTGATCGTTTATGGCAACAAAGCTGAAACTGGGAACGCGGGGATCTAAACTCGCGTTGGTTCAGGCCGAATGGGTGCGTGCCCAACTGCTTTCTGCGCATCCAGGCTTGGACATCGATTTGGTGGTCATTAAAACCAGTGGGGATCGTGCTTCACAACTGGGAATTTTTGATGAGGATCGCACCAAAGCCCTTTTTGTCAAAGAAATAGAAGAAGCCCTCCTGCTGGGAGAAATTGATTTTGGAGTTCATTCCACCAAAGATCTTCCGGCGGATTTGCCCTCAGGGCTGGAGATTGTGGCTTATCCTATACGGGAATCCCCGTGGGATGTGATGGTGCTTCCCCGTGGGAAAAAGATGGCGGAATTGTCTTCCCCGGCCCTCATCGGGACTTCTTCTTTGCGTCGGCAGCTGCAGCTGCGTCGGTTCAGACCGGATGTTCAGTTCGCTCCGTCCCACGGCAATGTGGACACCCGCTTGAAGAAGCTTGAGTCGGGTGAGTTTTCTGCCTTGGTTCTGGCCGAGGCGGGATTGAAACGTTTGGGATTGAGAAATCAAGTGAATGCGGAGGTGTGCCGTGAGATGGTCCCTGCGCCTGGGCAAGGGGCTTTGGCGGTCGAGGCTCGTATCGATCGCTCCGATTTAAAACCAATTTTTTCTTCATTGGACCACCCTGAGACTCGGCGGCAAGTGGAAGCCGAAAGGATATTGATGAGGTTGTTGGGAGGAGGGTGCCGCGTGCCTTTTGGAGCTTTGGCGGAATTGGGGACTCAGGAGATAAGAATGGCGGTGTTCTGGTGTGATCCAGCAGGAAAAAATCCGATCTTTCTACAAGAGAAAATTTCTTTGGAACCCAAGAAGATGCTTTTGGAGATGAAAAATTTAGTGAAGCGCATTCGGGAAGAATCTTCCCCGAAAAAGTAATTGAGAGGAATGACCATGAAAATAATTGCAGGGATATTAAGTTTGAGTTTGATGCTGCTTGTGACGGGATGGACCCACGAAGGTCATAAGCACGGCGAGCCTGAAAAGTCGGCTACAGCCAAAACGACTCCGGAAAAATTGCGCGGGAATACGGTGTGGATGGGAGAGGTGTTGGATCTAAATTGCTACGCGCCGCATGAGGGACAAGGGGCGAAACACGCCACGTGTGCGGTAAAGTGCATCAACGACGGAGCTCCTATTGGCTTGCTGGTGGAAGGGACGGTGTATCTGGTTATTGGCAAGACCCATGACATGAACCTGGCTAAGATGTTTGGTCCTCTCGGAGGGCAGAAAGCCAAGGTGACCGGCAATGTGACGCAAAAAGGAGGTATGCAGTTCCTCATTGTGCAAAAAGTGGAAAAGCCATAAACGGTTAAGTTTAACAAGCTATGCAGTGGTATCACATCCATCCGGCGGTTGTTCATTTTCCTATTGCTCTTTTGTCCGCGGGGGTTCTTTTTCAGTTATTGGCATGGAAACGAAACCGGCCGGATTGGGATAAAATCGGCGTTTACTGTTTGGGATGCGGTGCTGTCGCCGCTCTGGGAGCCCTGGGAACAGGTTTATTGGCGGAAGAACTGGCCCCACATATCCCGGAAGCCTGGAGAGTCCTGGGATGGCATGAGCGAGCAGGGTATGGAGTTGTTTCTTTATCCTCGGGATTATTTTTGTGGCGCTGGAAAGAAGGTTTTTTCGTTCCTCATCCCAAGTGGTTATATGGACTCTTAACCCTGCTTCTGTTAGGTTTTGTTTCTCTGTCAGGATTTTTAGGTGGGCGCTTAGTTTTTGAGTTTGGCATGGGAGTCAAATTCTGATAGGTTTGCCTAACTTAGGAGCCCGGGCTTTCTGGGCTCTGGAAACCTTAAAGAAACATCCTTCTCGACGCATTTTCTTCGTTTTAAATACCGAGGAAGAACTCGAAGAGACGGCCGGATGTCTTTTGGCTCTTTCCTCCCTAGAAA
>JACQJM010000038.1 GCA_016205045.1 Elusimicrobiota bacterium
AAGAAGCTAACCTCAAAATTCAAGACCTTCAGAAGATTGCTCATTCTCTTTCCCTGTCTAATTCGGTTCATTTCTTGGGCCATGTCCCCGAAATTCATTCCTTCATGGACCACTGTCACATAGGCGTGATCGCTTCCCGAGGTTCTGAAGCTGTCTGTCGAGTTGCCCTGGAATGGATGGCCCATGGAAAGCCCATCGTGGGCACACAGGTAGGATCCATTCCCGAGATCATAGAGGACAAACGAACAGGATATATAACCTCTCCTTCCAACCCCCAGGCTTTGGCTGAAAAAATTATTCATCTTTTAGATCATCCCTCCATTTGGGAGGAAATGAGTCGAAACGCCAAGAAGAGGTTCGAGGATCATTTCAGCTTGGAACACTTCAGGGAAAAGTCCGAGCGATTTTACCATCAAATTTTGGGAATCTCTAAAACCGAGCAGGTGGTGTCCTCATTATGAAATTGACTGTATTCCACCTGGATGGCGAAAAAACCCTCCGAGGAGGAGAGAGGCAAGTTCTTTACTTAGCAGAGTACCTCCGCCGGCAAGGGCATGAAAATATCATCGTCTGCCGAGAGGGCTATCCCTTACATAAAGAGGCTGTTTCCAAAAACTTCAAAACCCTTTGTCTCCCTTTTTGGATGGAGTGGGATCCCTTCTCAGCCTGGAAATTGCGGCGTGTGATTCAAAAAAATCCTCATGCGATTGCGCATGCCCATACCGGCCACGCCGCCGCTCTCGCTTTTTTAGCCACTCGAGGGACAAACGCCCTGCGCGTGGTGCACCGCCGAGTTGATTTTTCCGTGAGCAACTTCTTGAGCCTCCGATATAAATACTTGAGCGCTGATCGGGTCATCACCGTCTCCAAAGCAATCCAAAAGATTCTTCTCCAGCAGATTCCCACAACCTGCAGAGCGTCGGTCGTCCATGATGGATTCCCTTATGAAAAGATTAAAATGGTTTACTCCGGCATAGATTCTTTAGCCGCCCCCACAAAAAGAAGAAATCTATTCCGGCAAAACCTGGCAAAAGAATTTCACCTCCATCCAGACTGGGTGTGGATAGGAAACTTAGCGGCTCTTGTCCCTCATAAAAATCAGAAAACTCTAATCGAGGCACTGCCGTCCGTGCTTCAAAAAATTCCTCAGACGCACCTCCTCCTTGCAGGAGAAGGCCCGGACCTCAAGGAGCTAATTCAACTCCGAAAAAAGCTTGGCCTGGAAAATCACATCCATTTTTTAGGTTTTCAAAAAAATCCCTTTGACATCCTGAAGTGCCTTGATGTGTTTGTGATCCCCTCTTGGGGAGAAGGAATGGGCAGTGTTCTTTTGGAAGCCATGGCGGCCCAAATTCCCATTGTAGGAACCACTGCGGGAGGCATCCCGGAAGTGGTGCTGCACAACCACACCGGACTTCTTGTCCCTCCTCGTGAACCCTTATCTCTGAGCCGGGCCATCCTAGAGATGATCCAGAACAAACCCCTCGCAGAACAATGTGTTAAAAATGGTCTGGAACGACTTCAGGAATTTAGCGTGGAAAAAATGGGATCTAAAATAGAAGCCATTTACCAATCGCTATATGAGTCTAGTGAGTCTGGGGAGTCTCTCGAGACTCCTAGACTCAGCCTAATCCTCATCACCAAAAATGAGGAACAGGATATAAAGGCCTGTCTTCAAAGCGTGCAAGGCACTGCCGATGAGATCATCGTAGTGGATGATTTCTCCTCCGATCGAACCCGAGACATTGCCCAGGAATATGGAGCTCGGATCATTCAGCATGATTTTGAATCTTATGCTTCTCAGAAACAATTTGCCCTGGAACAAGCTTCAGGAGAGTGGGTTCTCAACCTGGATGCCGATGAACGACTTTCCCCAGAACTCAACCTGGAAATCAGAGAAATTCTCAATTCACCTTCGAAATCCGTACATGGGTATTGGGTGCCTTATGAAATTCATTTCTTGAACCAGAAATTACGGTACGCAGGTCTAGGCAATGAAAAACACTTAAGGTTGTTTCAAAGGAAATTTGCTCATTACACGGGGGGGCTTCTGCATGAAGGGATTTCTGTTCCTGCTCCCCTGAATTCCCTAAAAAACAAAATTATCCACAAGCCTTATCGGGACTTAACAGAATACTTTGAAAAATTCGAACGCTATACCTCTTTGGCTGCTCAAAAAGCGTTTGAACAAGGGCGTCGGTTTCGATGGTATCACTACGGGGTTTACCCCGCAGAATTTCTGAAAAAATATATTTTACAACTAGGTTTTTTAGACGCGGCACCGGGATTTATATGGTGCCGTTTGTCCGCATTACACCACTCGACGAAATATAAAAAACTTAAAGAAATAGGAGCTAGGGATTTGGGGTTAGGGGTTAGCTCGAATAACAACTAGAATTTATGATACCAGAAACATGGATTTACGGAGCCTCAGCAGCTACCTCTCTGGCTATCTCCGCCCGATGGAACTGGTGGAGGCTTCCCCAAGACGGTTTACCGGTGTTGATGTACCATAAAGTAGGCACCCCCCCGCCTCATTCCCAACTAAAAGGTTTATGGGTATCCACTAAAGCCTTTCGTCGCCAAATGGAATACCTCAAGAAAAAAGAGTACACGGCATTGGGTTTTTCAGAGTTGGTCCAAGCTCACCGCAAAGGAAATTCACTTCCCAAGCGATCGGTGCTTGTCACTTTTGACGATGGCTATGAAAACAATTACACCGAAGCCTACCCTATTCTGAAAGAACTAAAAATGAAAGGGAATATTTTCTTGGTGGTAGAAACCCTAGATCATCACAACTCTTGGCACAACCCCGATTCCGAACCTTGGATTCGAATGCTCACGTGGAGCCAAGTTCATGAAATGAAAAAATCAGGATGGATGGAGTTCGGTTCCCACACCATGCGGCATCGCAATCTATCTCAAACTCCTCTAGAAGAAGCTAAATGGGAGTTTTCGGAAAGCAAGAAACGCTTAGAGGAGCGCCTCGATGAAGAGATGTCTTGTTTCGCCTACCCTTATGGGGCTGGGGCTTATCACCCCCCCCTCCGAGAAGCGGCCCTGCAATGTGGTTACGTTTTGGATTTCGGCATCCGGCAAGGAAAAACCCCGTGGCCCCACGATCCTAAAGCGGGCCCTCTGAAAAGATTGTATATTCGGGGGGATGACTATGCCTTCGATTTTTATCTGAATCTGACTCGGGGGAAAGCGAGACTATGAAGACAGTTCAAAGTTCGAAGTTCGAAAAATCGGATCTTCGCGATTCACGATTAAAAATACTCATTGTCAGTCTCGATAACCTGGGAGATACGGTGATGGCCACCAGCCTAGCCAAACCGCTCAAAGAAGCTTTCCCTCACTCCACGGTTTCTGTGTGGACCAAATCCTACGGCTGCTTTATTCCCTCTCAATGTCCCTGGGTGGACCATACCTTTCACGCGGATCCTTTCTGGGTCCGTTCCCCGGGAAAAACCAAAGGAAGCTGGTCGCTTTATGCAAAAACCCTTTGGCGTATCAGACAGGAAAAATTTGACGAGGCCATCATCCTGCACACCGATTGGAGAAAAGCCCTTTCTTGCCGGTTGGCCGGAATCCCAAAAAGAATAGGATTCCAGCAGAAAAAAAGCGGTCCTTGGTTAACCCACAAGATCACTCCTCCCCAGCCCGAAGAACATTTGATGGAAGCCGCCCAAAGACTTTTGAGCAAAACCCTGGATCATCCACCGGTTCTCTCATGCTATTTATCTCCACCCTCAAACACGACCAAGAAACCTTGGATCGCTCTGCACCCCTTCTCAGGGGATTTGAGCCGATGCTGGTCCTTGGATCGTTGGCACTCCCTAGCGCGTCAACTTTTGGATCAAAGCTCATCTCAGATTCTGCTTATCGCTTCGGAAAAAGAAAAAAAGGCGCATGCTCAACCCTTGAATCTATTCCAGAAAGACCTGGGAAACCGGTTAACCTTCTCCACCCAACTGATCTCGGACCTGGCTTCCTGCGAACTCTTTCTGGGTCATGATTCAGGTCCTCTCCACATCGCTTGCGCCTTAGGCATTCCTTCCATCGGCCTCTTTCTCACGGAGAAAAAAAACTATTGGCCGCGAGGCCGAGGGCCCTCGGTTATTTTTTCCAAAAATTCCATAGACCAGATCCAACTCTCAGAAGTGTTGGTGGCTATTGAGAGCCTGAAAGCGGTACCCTCATGACTCCGCATAAAATTTTAATCATACAACTACGAAGAATTGGAGATATTCTGTTAACTACTCCAGCCATTCGCGCTCTGCGTCAAAATTTTCCTAAGGTTCAGCTAGATTTCCTGGCAGAACCTCCCGGGAACGAACTTCTCGCCCATAATCCTTATCTGAACCAAGTTCTCACCTACGAATCGAACAAACCCTTGCGCTGGCTCTCCCGCATCCGCTCCGAGAAATATGATTGGATCATTGATTTTCTGGGCAACCCCCGCAGCGCCTTGTTGACCGCATTCAGCAAAGCTTCTCTTCGGGCAGGCCCCAGCCACGTTCTTCACCGTTGGGCTTACAATCATCTTCTCCGGCTGCCTTCTCAAACCCATTATGTAGCCCAGGAAAAATTAATCCTGCTGGAACAGCTGGGCGTGAAATATCAGGCTCTAAATAGTTTTGAAAAACCTTATTCTTTAGATTTTCCTCTATCGCAGTCTTCTCAA
The DNA here is from genome assembly GCA_016205045.1 of Elusimicrobiota bacterium. Lineage (GTDB taxonomy): Bacteria > Elusimicrobiota > Elusimicrobia > JACQJN01 > JACQJN01 > JACQJM01. Next base: position 4,688 of record JACQJM010000038.1, read on the forward strand.
GACTGGGCTTCCCAAGCCTTACCCTCTCAAAAATGGATAGGGTTTGCTCCTCATTCTAGAAAAATTACCCGTCAATGGCCCCCTGAGCATTATGTGGGGTTAGGCAAAAAAATTATCCAAGAAACAGATCATCATATCTTGGTGCTCTGGGGCCCCGAAGAAAAAGAAACCGCCCAAAAAATTGTCTCTGGGATAGGAAGCAGAGCGATTCTTTCTCCCCCCACTCAAGCGTTAACTCAACTAGGATCTCTTCTGCTGCATGTTCAGATTTTGATTACTAATTGTAATGGTCCCAAACACATGGCTGTTGCCTTAAAAGTTCCCACGATCACCCTCCATGGCTCCAGCGATCCTAAAGCTTGGAATCCGCCAAACTCTTCTGAGCATGCGGTGATACGCCGAGAAGAACTTTCCTGCATCGGTTGTCGTAAGAATACATGCCCCTTTCAACTCCAATGTTTAAAAGAGCTCAATCCACATCTCGTTTTCGAGGACATAAATAAAATGCTTCAATTCGGCAAAACAGGAAA
>JACQJM010000039.1 GCA_016205045.1 Elusimicrobiota bacterium
CATGGGGTTCATGGCGGGCAGGGCATGGATATTTATATTATTATGATAATCAACGCAACCGAATGCTGACTAGAATGATTGGCACGATGGCAATCTTCGCAGTTGCGTACGCTGCGCAGAATCATTAAAGACGCCGGTCTCTCTATGCCTGAATTTATAGACCTGCTTTAAATTGATAAAATTCACCAATGCCCTCCATCCAACTACTCCCCGAAGAAGTGGCCTCCAAAATAGCGGCCGGGGAGGTGATCGAACGACCCGCCTCGGTCTTGAAAGAGCTTTTAGAAAACTCCTTAGATGCGGGCGCCACCAAAATTCAGATTGAGATCGAAAAAGCGGGAAAAGGATTGATCCGGGTGGTGGACAACGGGAGCGGGATTTCTCCTGAGGATTGCCGGATCGCCTTCGCGCGCCACGCCACAAGCAAAATCAGGGACTTGGTCGATCTGGAGACTTTGGGAACGTATGGTTTTCGGGGAGAAGCTCTTTTCTCGATCGCCGCGGTCTCGGAAACCACCCTTATCAGCTGCGTCCAAGGAGCCCGAGAAGGATTTACTCTCACCTTCTCGGGAGGAAAGAAAACCAAGGAAGGAAAGACGCCCCCCATTCCCGGCACGACCCTGGAGATCCGCAGCCTATTTTTCAATACGCCTGCCCGCGCCAAATTTTTGAAATCGGACCCCTCAGAAAGATCCCAGCTTCTGCGCGTGGTGGAGGAATCTGCCCTCTCCCATCCCCAAATCCAGTACATTTTGAAAATGGATGGGAAGGAGGTGTGGAACCTCCCAGCCCAACTCAAGGACGACCCCAAATCTCGCTGGGAACGCACACGAGAAATATTGGGAGATACGGCCGCCCGCTCCCTGATTGTTGCCTCGATTCAAAGACCCGAACTCGGTCTCACGGTGTTTCTTTCCAAGCCCGAGGAGTTGGGCTCCTCCCGAAACTCCCAATACTTCTTTGTGAACGAAAGGCCGGTCACCAACCGCACTCTTCAGCAGGCACTCTATCGGAGTTATGAGGATTACCGGCCACTGCATAAACACCCACTCTGCGTCTTGTTCTTAAATCTTGCCCCAGCCCAGTTCGACATCAATGTACACCCTCAAAAAAAAGAAATTCGTTTCCGCTCTGATCATGCGCTTTTCGATTTCATTCAAAATACTCTTCAAAAAGAACTGCTGAAATCCAAGCAACCTCACTCTTTGCAGGGGAGCAGTTCCTGGCTTAACGCACAAAACCCAAGAGAGCTTCCCCGCATCGAACATCCCGACCCACAAACCTATGTGGTCCGAGAAGAACCGGCTTTCTACGCAAAGGAGCAAAATCTCCTGGAGCCGGAGGAGCCCGGACCCAGCTGGTACAAGCCTCCTTTCCGGTATCTCGGCCAGATCGAAAAGACTTACCTGGTGTACGAATCTCAAGGAGGGATTCTTTTAATGGACCAGCATGCCGGACAAGAAAGAATTTTGTTTGAGCAGTACCTAATACAATTTAAAAATGGTGGGCCCAAAGTGCAGCGGTTGATGATCCCCATCCAAGTGGACTTAAGCCCCTCACAGACTCAAAAAGTAATGGAGTGGAAGGATTGGCTTAAAACTTGCGGGTTTGACTTAGATCTTTTCGGAAAGAACTCCATATTAGTTCATTCCTTGCCCGCACTGTTTGATCTGTCTCCTGATCACATGAAGGAGCTCCTGGAAAAAGTATCGGAAAGTCAAGGAACCCCAGCCCCGGAAGAAGTTCGTCTGGAAGCCATCGCCACCATGGCCTGTAAAAAAGCGGTCAAGGCCCACGATCAGCTAAACCCGGAAGAGGCCGTTCATCTCATTGAAGAACTTAAAAATTGCCAGGACTCCTTTGCCTGTCCCCACGGAAGACCCACCCTGCTCAAGCTTACCCGGGAAGAGCTGGCCCACCGCTTCAAACGCCCGGGGCCACCCCCACTATAACAACACTAGTGATGAGTGGTTGCTGATTAGTACAATAGCATCTCTATGCCGGAACCCATTATAAAAATCAAAGGACTCACCAAAAAATTCAGAGACGGCCAGGAAACATTGGCCGTGGATCATCTTTCCTTTGAGATTTACTCCGGGGAAATTGTGGGGTTGCTGGGACCCAACGGAGCAGGAAAAACCACATTGATCCACATGCTCCTGGGCGTTCTTTTGCCGACGGAAGGCTCCATTGAAATATTCGGGATGGATCTGTCTCGGTCCCGTGAGGCCATCCTTTCTGAAACAAACTTCTCCTCGGCTTATACCATGATGCCCATGAGTTTGACCCCTTTTCAAAACCTCAACATCTTCGCACGATTGTATGGTGTGCAGCAGTCCCGCCAAAAAATAGAGTGGGCGCTCAAGAAAATGGAAATTTGGGATTTAAGAGACCGAACCACGCGCGGTCTTTCCTCGGGACAGATCTCCCGGCTCAACCTGGCCAAGGCCATTTTGAACGACCCCAAGCTTCTGTTGTTGGATGAGCCCACTGCCAGCATGGATCCGGATATAGCGGACAAGACCCGCCACATCCTCAAGGAAATTCAGCGTGAGCGGCAGATGACCATTCTCTACACATCCCACAACATGGTCGAGGTCGAAACCATGGCGGACAGAATTTTGTTCCTGCAAAAAGGAAAGATCGTGGCGGAGGGAAGCCCTCAAGCACTACGAAGCCAATTTCAGAAAGGGACCCTGGAAGAGGTTTTTCTAAAGATCGCTAGAACCTAAAAACAGTGATGAGTTATGAGATATGAGTTTTCAGAATACAGAACCTCCCTTTAAGACTCATGCCTCATCTCTCCTTCACGCGGATCTGGGCTATTCTTCTCAGGCATCTTTACCTCTACCCCAAAAGTATGTCTCGGATTATGGAGATATTCTACTGGCCCGTTTTGGATCTGTTGGTTTGGGGATTTTTGACGCTTTATATTGACAAGAATCCCGGCATGATCAATCGCTTCTCTGGATTTTTGCTGGGAGCCATGATTTTCTGGGACATCCTGTTCCGTTCTCAACAAGCAGTTTCGATCTCTTTTATCGAAGAAATGTGGTCTCGAAACCTCCTCAACCTATTCACCAGCCCCTTGACTCCCAAAGAATTTCTCACCGCCACCATGGCGCTGAGTTTTGTCAAATTGCTTACCTCCGGGGTGGTGACCATATTCTTAGCTTGGAATTTTTTCTCGTTCAATATTTTTAGAATGGGCCTATATCTCTTTCCTTTTGTTTTGAACTTGGTAGTGATGGGGTGGATCATCGGCATCATGACCACCGGGATTGTCCTGCGGTACGGGGAGCGCGCGGAAGTGATGGCCTGGGGATTGGCCCTGCTCCTTCAGCCATTCTCAGCGGTGTTTTATCCTGTCAGTATTCTGCCTGGATTTTTAAAGCCGGTGGCCTTGGCGCTGCCGGCCACTCATGTCTTTGAAGGAATGCGGGAAGTTCTTCTAGGAAATCCTCTGAGCCTGAATCAAATTTTGGTTCCTTCTTTTCTAAATGCCATTTATTTAGTCTTGGCCTTTATTTTCTTCCACAAAATGTTCGAGTCAGCTCGGGAACATGGGCGTTTAGCTAAGCTGGGAGAATAACCTCTTCTCCTACCTCTTGTTCGGTGGGTTCTCCGCCAAAACTAAGTAAACATCCAACTCTCCCAAGGCTTCCAAAAGGCGGGCCAGTGATTCCCGCTTTTGATCCAACCTCCAGCTCAGCCACCAAAGACTCTTAGCACTGTGTCCATAGAGAAGGTCCAGCAAAAATATGGCTCCCACTGGTTGAAGCCAAAACAAGGATCTATTAATACCGGATAAGCCCAGAGGATGTGCCTTCTCGCGCACACTGGCCAACGTCCTTCCGATCTCCCGGAGGGGTTGCGAACCGCTCTTCTGAAGCGGAGCAGCCAAGCGATCGGCCGCACGGAATACAGTCTTATACTTGAGAAAGACTCCTCGAATATCCGCCAAAAGGCAGAACGGGAGCAGAGACGCCACAAGGGCAACTAGAAACATTTTAGGCACGGGAAAGTACCAAAGTGTGGCCGCAATAAATATCCCTACAAGATTGATTCCCACATATAAACGGATATTAGTGGAGGAATGAAAAGAATGTTGCGCCAACTGCCAATCCGCCCTCACCCCCTTGAAGGCTTTTTGGATTCCAAGGACGAGTTCTCGATCTTCTTGGAGAGCGTTCACCGCTTCCTTTATTTTGACCCTCTCCTGCGGGGAGAGAGTGTTCTGTAGAATCTGTTTCATGCGCCGAATTCCAAATTCCGTACGGAGCCCTTGGAAGATCGGGAGACGAGCAAACTCTATATTCCTGGAATGTCTCTGTTCCTGTAAATCGATTATAGGAGATATCGCCGTTGAAACAGGCGGCAGCGTCTGATCGTAAAATGCTCTTAAAGTATCCGGAACCGCAACCGCAGAATGGGACTGTTTTTTTTCCTCCAGCTCGCGGTCGTTGTTCAGGGCCTCTAAGCTCAAAATACCTGCTTGAGCCCGAGAAGGCTTCAAAACAGCCGAAACCCCCCAATGTCCCCTGGAGATAGCACGGGCATGGTCCCAACCCTGAGGAATTGAGCGAGAAGAAGCGGGCGGTATGTCGGGTGGCACCGAAGATTTAAATCGTGGCAAAAGAGCCATGGGACTCCCTAAATTTTGAGGTAAACGCTCTATGGCGGCAGGAGCCCTTCCCGCTTTCATTCTTCCCGATGATTGGGCATGGACACTTGGGAAAAATGATGGAAAAATAAAGCAAAAAGACATAAGCACGGATAAAAATCGCCAGAAATACGTCATTATTTAAGTTTATCTGGATTTTCCGAAAACTGCCAGGTCCATAAGACCTAACC
>JACQJM010000040.1 GCA_016205045.1 Elusimicrobiota bacterium
ATCAGCGTAAAACGTAAAATGTAAAATGTAAAACGTTAATAACGGGTATGATTATCATGGTTTAATCACGTTTAACATCTCACGTCTTACGTCTAACGGATCGGTCAATCCGGCATCTTCAAACCCTTTTGCCCTGAGCTTGCAAGAGTCGCATCGACCGCAAGGTGTTTTTCCTCCCGCATAACAGGACCAGGTCAGCTCAAAAGGCACCTTTAATTCTAGGCCCAATCGGATGATTTGCGCTTTGGTCATCTGAATCAGTGGGGTCAGAAGTTCTATTTGGTCTCCTGATTTTGTGCCTAAACGCGCTGCCGACTGGAGGGCTTCGTAAAACTCGGGCCGGCAATCGGGATAGCCGGAATAATCCAGAATATTAGCTCCCAGTACGATGGCTTGGGCCTGAACGGCATCTGCCAGAGAAACAGCCAAGGACACAAAAATCGTGTTACGGCCGGGAACATAGGTGGAAGGGATGCCTTCCCGGCCTATCCTCTCTAAAGACACATCGGGAAGCCCCTGGGCTGAATCTACCAAAGAGCTCACCCCCAACCAAGGTAATTTCACAGAAACTTCTTGATGTAAAACCCCGGCTTTTTTTACCAATTCCCGCGCAAAATCCAACTCACAAGAATGTCTTTGGCCATAGCAAATCGATAAAGCCTGGCAAGAGAATCCCTGAGAAATTGCCCAAAAAAGCGCCGTGGCGGAATCCAAACCTCCCGAGAGCAAAACAATGGCCTTGCGGCCGAGACTGGGGACCAGCACGCTGGGCCCCCCAGGGGCCCCGGCTGGTACCCGGAACTCGACTCGCCTCTCTGAGGCTCCCATCGTCCCCGAGCTCCGTGAGGGGGCTGTGGAGGGTGCTGGATCCCGAATCCCGAACCCCAATTCTTTTATGGCTAGCGTCGCAGACTCACGCACTTCATCGGCTATTTCAGGGCCCTGTAGATCCTGGAGGCTAAACCATTTCATCTGGTCATGTTCAGCGGGAGAAAATATCGGTTCACCCGAGATTACTCGACAGAAATAAATGAGATCTATGTGCTTATGATCTCCCACCTGCTCTAGTTGGAGATGGCTGGGGCGATATAAGTATCGCACCTTCCCACCTGCGGGATCGGGAGTTCTTCTTTCCGCAATGATTTCAACTTCGAGGCCAGTTTCTTCACGAATTTCTCTCAACAATGCCCGTTCGGGCGTTTCATGGGCATCGATGTGTCCTCCCGGAGGCAACCACATCTTCAACTTTTTGTGGAAAAGAAGGAGGGTTTTCTCGCCCCTAACCACATACCCAGTAGCCACGAAGTGATTGTTCATATAAAACAGTTCTACGTTCTATGTTCGAAGTTCTAAGTTAAAGTCGAGGATTCCTTAATAAACTTAGAACCTAGAACTTAGCACTTAGAACCGACTTAGTTCGGCTCAGGAATCCCTAATTTCTTGCAGATCTTCCTTACTGTAAAATCAGCAATTTCCATATGCCGAGTGACAGGCGTCTCCTGTTGTGTGACTGGATTTTGATAAATGGAGTACTTGCCTCCTTCTCGAGTCAGAACGCACCCGTTGTCCGTCAGATATCTCACAAAATCGCGTCTTTTCATAATCCCTCCTTAACCTTTAGCAATCGCTTCAATCTCCACCCCAACCCCCTTCGGCAGCCTGGAGACTTCCACCGTGGAGCGAGCAGGAAAGGGTGGCTTAAAAAAAGAGGCATATACCTCGTTCACCTGATTAAAGCTGGAAATATCCTTCAGATAAATGGTCGTCTTTACCACATGTTCAAAACTTAATCCTGCCGCCCGAAGTATCTGTTATATGTTTTTCAAATTACATTCGGTCTGGGATCGAATGTCCCCGGCAACCACTTCTCCTGAACCCGCTTCCAACGGGATCTGTCCTGATAAAAAAAGCCATTTCCCTTCCCGCACAGCCTGGGAGTAAGGCCCTATGGGTTGAGGAGCTCTCGCAGAAACGATGGATTTCTTCATCACGCAGGCGAATATTTTTTCCTAGAGCGCTGGCGCCGCTTCAACTTTCTATCTCTTGTTCGACTCCACTCCTGCAGTCTACGTGAGGTTTGAGGAGATAATTTTATCTCAACTCGATCCACAAGTTCTCGCAATGCCAAAAACCGATTCAAATTCCTTTGACGCTCCCTCTGGCATCTAACCACCAATCCCAGAGGAGGGTATCTTAGAACCACGGCGTTAGCGGTTTTATTGATTTTTTGACCGCCGGCTCCACTTCCCTTAACAAACTGCTCTTTGATAAGAGCCACAGAAATCCCCAATCGATGGATTCGTTCTTTTAAAGCCTCTAATTTAGAAGGGGTGACCGCGAAAGATTCATGCAAGTCCATCTACTCCTCTTTCCAGAAACCAGTCATCCAAAACCCTGTTATCACCACCAACATGCTTTCACAAGCGATCGTCACTGGAATCACCCACTTCTTCTTGGGATTGATTTTGACCTTGCCGATCACAAATCCTAAAAAAGCAAGACATCCCACCAATATCATTCCCAGTAGAAATAATGCTTTACGAGGTCGCATCTTTTATATTTTACCTTATCCCCGCTGGCTTGAGCCACAGAGACGCACCACGGGTGTGCCGAAAATTTCAGGGCACCCTGCCCCGGGTTCCTGGTTGGGGTTTGCTAGCGCGGGGCGCCTCAAATCTTATGTCCCATAAGATTTGGGCTCGGACCTCAACCTCCACCCAAATATTCTACTTGAGTTCCCGGAGGTTTCCGGACCCCCCGCTTCAGCCAGCAAACCCCAACCATCCCTGGGCAGGATTTCACCAATGAGTTTTAGGGGGTCAGGGTCAGGTGGGGTGGCCGGGAAACATAATCCAATCTTAGAGTCGGGTGGCTCAGGACCCGACTCCCAACCCCGGACAGGACCCCATTTCAATAAAGTAGGCGAGGTCGTGAGATGCAAGAAAGGGAAAAATAGCAGGAGGGACTACCGAGAGTCGGAACCTGGCAAAGAATCTTGAGGAACCTTTACAAGGGAATCTGGGGCAGCAGGGATCGTGGGGGCTGCTTTCTCAGAGAGATAATTTTTAATTCCAGAGGCCAGGCTCACGGCCAACCGTTTTTGATATTGGGGGTCCTGCAGTTTTTTTGCCTCTATGGAATTTGTCAAAAAACCTATTTCCACCAAAACAGTTGGAGCATCTGTACAGCGTAAAACAAAGAAATTTGCCTGAAGCACGGGCACCGACCTCGCCGGGATCCCCACTCTCAGCGCACCGGCAATTTCGTGTGCCAGAGAATCCCCCTGTGTCACCAGTTCCATTCTTCTCGGCAAAGAAGGCATCTCTAAGTTCTCTGAGCTTAGGTGTCCTTCTATTTCCATGGTGGTATTAGCTTCCGCCTCACCTACATTTCGAGATGTGTTTTTCTTATCATGGCAGGACCAATTTCTTTCATAATTCGAACTCAAGGCATGCCGAGAAAGATGATATACTCGAGGCCCGGATGCGCTTCTATCTCTTTTATGACGGACTGCATTCACATGGATAGAAACAAACAGGTCCGCTTTTTTTTCCTTAGCCTTTCGAGAGCGTTCTTGGAGAGAAACCGCCACATCACTGTCTCGGGTTAAATATACTTGGCCTATCTGCTGCTTCCTCAATTCTTCTGCCAGGAGCAACGATACCGCCAAATTTATCGTTTTTTCGTATATTTTCTTCTCTTTAGTGCCAAAATCTATTCCTCCGTGCCCAGGATCTACCAATAGGCTGGAGAGAGAAGCTTCTGGGTGGATGGCAGGTTCCAGAGGGGGTGGGATTACTACCTCGGCACTCGGCAGAGGTTGATCCTCCGAAGTTTCCATTAAAACACGGAAACGATTTATTCCTTCCAACCATATATTCTCAACAGAATTTGACCATGCTCCCTGAGGAGGCATTAAAAAAGAAACCAAGGTCAACCCGCAAAGAAGCTTGGTTAAATTCCTGATGGAAAGGACGCGCATCACTTTAGAGGATAGCTTGTAAAGGAATCAGCCTCATGGGTCACCCGGGACTCTTCTTCTAGGAAAAGGTCCTACCCCGATCTGGGCCACAAGGCCCAGATTCCCTTTCATGAGACCCTAATCAAATCTTTGCACCCAAACACGTTTCATAGAAAGTCCCAGAAGCTTGTGAGCCAGTTTCTTGAATTTTGTAGGAGCATCCGAGGCATAAAATTTATAGCTTCCGCGACCGTTTTTACGAAGCAATTTTTTTCTTTGCAAAATCTTACTGACTTCCTCCGCGGCAGCTTCTCCTGAATCTACTAAAACTACTTTCCTCCCGACTCTTTCTGAAATAACTTTTTTTAATAGGGGATAATGGGTGCACCCCAAAATTAACGTGTCCGGCCTCCATTTCTTAAGAGGAGCAAGATACCGGCGTGCGATAGCTTCTGTAATGGCTCCTCTCCAAAATCCTTCCTCAACCAACGGGACAAACAGAGGACACGCCACAGAAAACACCCTCACACCCCTTCGAAACTGAGTAAGCCGTTTGGGGTAAACTTGACTGGCAATCGTCCCCTCCGTTCCAATCACCCCGATACGACCCCTAGAGGTTCTTTGAGCGGCAAGTTTGGCGCCCGGTTCAATGACCCCCAATACGGGCACCTTTAAATTTCGGCGAAGCAGCGGGATCGCCACAGAGGAAGCAGAATTGCAAGCGACCACCAGGAGTTTGATCTTCTGACTTTCTAAAAATTTACCTATTTTCAGGGAAAATTTCTTAAGCGTTTGAGGAGATTTTGAACCATAAGGAAGGTGGGCCGTGTCCCCATAATAAATGATATTTTCCCGAGGAAGGCTTTTCTGGATGGCTTTAAAAACAGTCAGCCCTCCTACCCCGGAATCAAAAACGCCTATGGGCAGATTAGGCCCTGTCACGAAATTACTTGTCCCCAGGAGAGGATTCTCCATTGGCAAACCAATTCTTTTCATCCGCGTAAGCGAGGATCCCTGTATAGATTCCAGACACCATTTTCTTACGGAATCGTTCATTGGAAAGTCGGGAAGCATCCCTGGTATTGGTCAAAAAACCAAGCTCAATGAGAATGGCTGGGGCATAGGTCCCGCTTAACACATAAAACCCCGCCTTCTTAATGCCCCGGTTGGAGATATCTACTTTTTTTTGAATCCCTTTTGCGATGAGCCCTCCCAAAATGCCTCCCTCATTAATAAATTCATTGCGTGCCATAGAACCCAAAAGCCGCGCGGCCACATCGGCCTGGTCCCCTCCCACAGTCTTTCCTTCCAATTCTAAGGAGGCATTTTCAAACTGTGCCACACTGGCAGCGGAAGGATCGGAAGGTTTTTCTGAAAGGTAATAAATTTCAAATCCGTTCTCCCGCCTATCTCGATGCGCATTGGCATGAATGGAGATAAAGAGATCCGCATTAAATTCTGTGGCCATTTGGGAGCGATCGGAAAGAGGAACAAACTTATCCGATATCCGAGTTAGCAGGACCTCAAACTTCCCTTCCTCTTTAAGAAACCTGGCCAATTCTTTGGCTACCCATAAGTTCACCTCTTTCTCCACCAGGCCATACCGGCCATCGGCCCCACTGTCCTTTCCTCCGTGTCCCGGATCGATCACAATCCGGCGACGAAGCGATTGGTGAACGGGGGGAGCATTCTCTTGAGGAACCGAGCCCGGGACCACAGAAATGGCTGGTTCTTCCGAAGAAACCATCCCCGGGATCGGCGGGATTACGGCAGAAGGGGCGCTTTCTGAAGAAGTTTCTTTTTCCGCCGAAGCCTCCTCAGGGTTTGCGGGGGAAATGGCGGCCACCGTGGAGATGGCTGACTCGGGGCGGAACAGGTCCAGCGCCAACCTACGCGGGTTCTTTAACTCATTTTTGACTATCCGAACAGGCTTCTGTTCCAAGGAGATGGTCAGCCGCACCACATCTTTCTCTTGAACTAAACCTAGGGAATGAATCAGCCCATCTGCCACTGTCATTTTTTCCGCCTTGGTTATCATTCCATGGGGAAATAGAATGTCCACTCTTTTGTCTCCCTTTGGGCTCACGATGAACGAAGGCAGAGATCCCATGCCCACGACAACCCGCGAATGATCTGAATAGAAAAAATGTCGTAAGGAACCGATATTGGCTCGCTTTTCCACGGTAATGTGCCTGGTCGCAAGATCAAAATAAGTATCCATATCCACTAACCCTGTAAAGGGTTTAGAAAGAAAAAAATCAAAAGGAATAAAGGCTTGACTGGCGCGCACCATCACAGGAGAAGACAGCCTTACCTCTTGAGATCCCACCGTTGCTTTATCTGAATTAATGATGAATTTTAAAGACTCGCCGTAAAAACGCATCAGCACTCTCCCCGAAACAGGATACCAGTACGCATGCCCTCCATAAATCTTACCTAGATCGGTAGCGTTGAGATAATTTTCCTTTCCCACCCGATACATCTGAACCGTACCCGCATATTTGCCGCTCATGACCACCGGGATATTTTCAATGGCCCCCTGG